>DATJKB010000623.1:0-7130 GCA_035491875.1 Pyrinomonadaceae bacterium
TTGGAAGCAATCGTTGTAGGTGAGCGTAGCGAGCCCCAGGCGGTGATCGGTAGCACGCTTCACAAGATTGCCTATCCATCGAACTACGAAAGTTTCGTGCGTGGTGGGCGGAAGTTAGAGACAGTGTTTGAGCACATTGCCAATCCAAAAGTTTTGCAGGTGCAGTTAAGAGGCGAGTACGCGTATGTCGCTGCCGGCGAAGGCGGTCTGCGTGTTTACGACGTCGCGCAGATCGATCAGAAAGGGTTTTCGGAGCGAATCGTTACCGCGCCAGTATCGCGGTTTGGACAGAAGTTCTGGGTTAAGACGAAGTACGCCACAGCTGTCGCCGCGCCGACGACTCTCGCTGTCGATCCGGCGCGATGGCGTGTGAAGGCTGACGGCACGATGATCGATCCCCTTAGCGCCAGCGCGTTAACTGGTACGGCGCGCCATCAGTTGGTCAATGAAGAACAGCCAATACATCCGCTTTATGCATATCTTTACGTCGCTGATAAGTACGAAGGCTTGATCCTCGTTAATGCCGCGACGTTGCTGGATGGTGACCCTCTGAATAACTATTTGAAGCGCGCACTTGATCCTAAGAAGTATCCGAACGGCGCGTTCAATCCGGATGGAGCGCTCAGCGATGCCACCAATATTTCGATGGCCGGCAATTACGCATACATCACAACGGCGAGCGCTCTTGTAGTTGTGAGTCTGAATGATCCACTCAATCCGCGTGTCGTAAATCGCATTTCGCTCAAAGCGCCGCGGTCCGTTGCGATCCAGTTTCGCTATGCGTTTGTCGTGGACCAGGAAGGTTTGAAAGTGATTGATGTAACAGTTCCTGATCAGGCTAAAGTTGTTGAAGGCGCAGTCGTGCCGCTAACAGACGCTCATGACGTTTACCTGGCGCGCACTTATGCGTACGTCGCGAATGGACGGGATGGGGTTGCCATAATCGACGTCGAACGACCTGAGAAGCCAAGACTCGATCAGATGTTTAATGCGGAAGGTCAGCTGAACGATGTCCATCAGGTGAAGATAGCGATGACTAACGCGAGTTTGTTCGCGTACGTGGCTGATGGAAAGAATGGACTGCGGGTTTTGCAGCTAACCTCGCCGGAGACGATGCCTGAGTATGCCGGCTTCAGTCCGCGACCGCGTCCGGTGTTGATTGCGAGCTTCAAGACAAAAGGCGAGGCGCTGGGAATTTCGAAAGGACTCGATCGCGATCGGGCGGTTGATGAGAGTGGGCATCAAGTATCGGTGTTTGGTCGTCGCGGAGCCAGGCCGTTTACTTATGAAGAGATGCTGCGAATGTTCCGGACCAATGATGGAAAAGGTGATTGGTTTAGAGTAACTGACGATCCACTGAGAGTTTCGAGTGGCACCACGTCCATCAGGTGATTCGAGTTTGGAGAATCTGCCTCGTTCACGAGGCCGCCCGAGAGGGCAGATAGGCCAGCCGTTTTACGGCTGGTTCAACTGCGGCCATTTTTCTTAGGCCGCTTAAGCGGCCTTCCATCGTCATCTGACGTGATGCGCTCCAACCTTTTAAAAACTTTTCCTTTCGCATGATGCTCACGCTGATTCTTAACGTAGCGAATCACCCAAGGTAGGTCCTTGGTTCCGAAGCTAACCACGCCGTAGCCTTCTTGCCAATCTAGGAGCTTACGATTAACTATTTCATGGTTGATGTAGAAAGAGCTTCCTCCCTTTAGCTTTCCGATCCATTCGCTTATCAACAGAGTCGGCGGGATGCTGGCCACCAAATGTATGTGATCTTCGATTCCGCCAATTGCGTGGAAGATTACGTCTTTCACTTTTCGGACTTGATGCTCAAGAAAGTGATGAAGACGTTGCTCGACTGATCCGGTGAGGACCGGCTTGTTTAATTTAGTGTGCCAAGTGATGTGAAGATTTATCTCGCTGTAAACGTTCTTCGGCATGTGTGAGGTCTCCAGGTTAAGGCCGCTGAAGCGGCCTTGCGTGAGAATTAATTCAATGTCACCAGCCGTAAAACGGCTGGCCTAACTGCCCTAATCGGGATGCCTCGTAAACGAGGCACATTCAGCAAACTACAAATTAGATCGCGCGGTCGCGTAGTTTCCTCAGAAGCTCCTTTGCCTCATCTGGCGTGATGTTGTCGGGATCGGCAGCTTTCAAATCAGCAATAACTTTTTCATTCGCCAGGTCAAACAGTGAAACTTGTGCAACGGCTTTTCGTCGACCTGCATGTCGCGCCGCAGCCTCCAACGCCGCATCGTTGGTCATCGTCGTTGTCGATCTTTCACTTCCGGCCTGCGCTGCCACGGCTTTGACCTCCGGAGCTCCTTCAACAGCAGGTGTCTCGTCAGCAAAAACGTCCAATTCGTATCGTTCAAGACGCGCAAGGACTTCGCGCGCGTTAGCTAAAACAACGGGCGGCAAACCTGCCAATCGTGCGACTTCAATACCATAAGACTTCGACGCACGACCTCTTTCGAGTCGATGCAAAAACACTACTTCACCTTCACGTTCCGTGGCGGTGATTTGATAGTTCTGTGCGCCTGGCAAACGTTCGGCCAGCTCAGTGAGCTCGTGATAATGCGTAGCAAAGAGAGTTTTGGCCGAATGATCTGCTGAGTCATGAAGATACTCCGCCACTGCCCAGGCTATCGAGAGTCCGTCGAACGTTGCTGTACCTCGGCCGATCTCATCAAGTAGCACGAGTGAACGCGGTGTTGCACTGTGCAGTATCGCGGCTGTCTCGGTCATCTCGACCATGAAAGTCGATCGGCCTCGCGTCAGATCATCTGAAGCGCCGACACGGGTCCAGATGCGATCTAACAACGGCAGACGCGCACGTTCGGCAGGGACAAAACAACCTGTCTGCGCGAGTATGCAGATGATAGCCGTCTGGCGCAGTACAGTACTCTTACCGCCCATATTCGGCCCCGTTATGATTAGAAGTCGATCAGTCGAATTGTTTAGATAGACGGTGTTAGGAACAAACGGGTCCTCACTAAAAACTTCAATGACCGGGTGTCGGCCCTGGATGATTTCGAGTTCATCCCCGTCATGCATCAACGGCTTCGCAAAACGTAGTCGAGCGGACGACGCTGCGAGGGCTGCGAGTGCATCGAGTGCGGCGAGCGCGCGCGCAGTCATCTGAATACGTTTGGTCTCGACAGCGATTTGACGACAAACTTCGATGAAGATCTCCGTCTCGAGTTGAATGATTCTTTCTTCGGAGCCAAGAACCTTCTTTTCCCAGTCGCGAAGTTCCGGTGTAGTGAATCGTTCAGCGTTCGCGAGCGTCTGCCTGCGCTCGTATTCGACCGGCACTCGAGCCGCGTTCGTTTTGGAGACCTCGATGAAATAACCAAACACTCCATTAAAGCGGATGCGAAGATTGTTGATGCCGCTGCGTGTGCGTTCACTCGCTTCCATCGCCGCAATGATCTGTTTGGCGTTCCGGCTCACGGATCGCAATTCATCCAACTCCGGCGCGTAATTGTCTTTTATGACATTGCCATCGCTGAGTTTTGCGGGAGGGTCGTCAATAATCGCTTGCTCAATCAATGTGCGAATGTCTGGCAGATCGTCAGTGTTTTCGGCGAGCACCTGAAGCATCGAGGCCTCGGTTGTCGCAAGAGCTTGTCTGATCGCCGGCACTTGCGCGAGCGAACGCTGCAATGCGACAAGGTCACGTGGCGTTGCCGAACCGAGACTTATTCGTCCGAGCACTCGCTCGAGATCTGTTACGTCCTTCAGCAAGGCTCGAATTCGATCACGGAGTATCTGTGAAGCAAACAGATCCTGCACCGCTGCAAGCCTCGCTTCGACTTCACCTCGCTTGATGCACGGCCGTAGAAGCCAGGAACGAAGTAGACGTCCACCCATTCCGGTGACCGTTTGATCTATCACTTGCAACAACGAACGGCCGCTACCACCTGCGAGTGATTCGACCAGTTCGAGGTTTCTTACCGTAACGCTGTCGAGAACGAGATGATCCTGTGGTTCAAAATAGACGAGGTCTGTGATGTGTGCCGCAGCGGCGCGTTGCGTGTCCTGCGCATAACGTAAACATGCCCCGGCTGCACGCACAGCCTCGTCCTTTTTCGCCAGCCCGTAACCGTCAAGCAACTGAACTTTGAAGTGCGTCCGAAGCGTGTTGGCGCAATCGTCGCGCTGCCATAACCAATCCTCGAGCGGGGTCAATGTCGCATCAATCCCGTGCTCATTTGCGGAAACGACGCTCGCTTGCGACTTATATAAATCATCAGACTCTCTTCCAGCCGTATCCCGCACCTGCAAAGGCAGCGGCGCTGTTTGAACTTTTCCCGAAAGACCGGTCTTAATCAGCGGCCCCAGTGAAGTCGGGAACAGCACCTCGCGAGGTGCATACGACTCGAGATCGGCGCGGATTCTGAGCCAGGCGTCTTTGCCAGTCTCCTGAGTTGCGCGAAATTCGCCGGTCGAGATATCCAGAAACGCGGCGCCTACCGCATCGCCTGTCGCGCAAACTGCCGCGAGATAGACCGATTCGCGGGCTTCAAGCAGTTGCGGATCGATCGGCGTTCCCGGCGTGACGATACGCACCACTTCACGTCGCACAAGTTTCTTAGTTTTTCCGGCCTCTTCAGTCTGTTCGCAAATGGCGACTCGATAGCCTTTGCGGACGAGTTTTGAGATGTAGTTTGCGGCGGAGTGATGAGGTACACCGCACATCGGAACCGGATCGCCTCGCTCTTTATTGCGCGCGGTTAAAGTAATTTGCAGTTCGCGCGAGCCTACGACAGCGTCGTCAAAAAAGAGTTCGTAGAAATCTCCGAGACGGAAAAACAGTAGCGTTCCCGGATGCTGCTGCTTCAGGTCGTAATACTGCCGCAGCATTGGCGTTGAATTGGAAGACGTCATACGTGAGTGACTAGTAATGGGTTTGCATAATAAACACTAATTGAAAAATAGGCTACACACCAAGGGATCAAACACTGGGATCGCGGACGTCCCGTCCGCAAACGCGTCGTAAGACGCGCACATCAGTTCGCGCTTCGCGCTCATTTGCGGACGAGACGTCCGCGGTCCCAGTACCACTTACCGATTCTGAGAGATTATGTTAATTTCCACGCCAAAACTTTCTGACGACGAAAAAGGGTCTTACTCTAACGCCGACAATGATTCGGGGCGCCTTTTTACTTTGGCGCAGTGAGTTACAAAGTGGACAACAGCACGCCGAAATCAAGGACCTCGACGGAAGAACTACTGACAAAGTCTCTTCGCGAACACCTGCTGACCGTTCAGTCTCTGTTGGAAACTAAGCTCGCCGACATTCAACGTGCCGGCGATCTAATCTGCTCAACACTCACCAAAGGCAACAAGATCCTTATTTGCGGCAACGGTGGTAGCGCCGCCGACGCTCAGCACATCGCTGCGGAGCTTGTAGGACGTTACGAACAACACCGTCGCTCGTGGCCGGCCATTGCCCTAACCACTGACACTTCTGCACTGACGGCGTTGAGTAACGACTTCGGATACGCGGAAGTCTTCGCCCGCCAGGTTACAGGACTCGGAGTCAGTGGAGATCTGCTAATCGCGATCAGCACGAGCGGCCAATCCGCAAACGTTCTGAGAGCGGCGGAAAAAGCGCGCGAGGCTGGTTGTCGGGTGATCGGCATGACCGGAGAAACTCGAGAACCACTGGCCGCACTTTGTGATGTCTGCGTCGCTGTTCCTTCAAAAAGAACCTCACGTGTGCAGGAAGCCCACATCACCATCGGTCATCTCTGGTGTGAGATGGTTGATCAGATGAACCCGGCACCTGAAGACTAGACAACAGCGAGTGGAAACCGCTTGACACATTTCTCAGTTCTATTTAGTCTCTGCGCGTTCCATTAGGCGAATTTGCCGCAAGCGTCTTGCCACTATTTCAAGGCGTAAGGTCCGGATGCTCCCACATCTCAGTTCGATCAACACCCCCACGGCGCCAGAAACCTACCCTTTAGGAGAGAAGGGTGGTCCAACCTATGCTGCTTTCGCACTGGCTCTTGTCTCACTAAGCCATACACCCATTGAACAAAGAATCTACGCGGCGATGCTTGCTTCGACGCTGGCGTGTCCCACTGAATCTTCTGTCACCGCGCGTGAATTGATTTCACTAACAGGTGTTCAGAGCGCAACCACGATTCGCCGAGCGTTGGATGGATTGCTCGGCAAGTTGAGTATCGAACGTATCCCCAGGACAAATGGCAAGGGAACACGAACCCATGGCAGGGGCTACCGAGTCTACACTCCTGTTGACGTCATAAATCGTCGAAAGCAGAACGGATCGGGAAATGGCGACCTCGATCATTCGCGCCTGCGAAACAGTTCGTTCGAGAGGGCCGTCGCTCGAGTAGCAGAGAATCCATTGTTAAGTCGGCGCGAGGCCCAGGTAGCGCTGTGTTGTGTTGAAGGTCTAACAAATGCCCAGATCGGCAAACGCCTGGAGGTCAGCGAACAGACAGTGAAGTTTCACCTGCGGCATGTGTTTGTGAAGTTTGGGGTGAAGCGTCGTGCCGAACTTATTTCGAAGCTTTTGATGTAGTCACGTCTTTTAGTTTGGCCGCTGAAACACCAGGCGGCCGCGTTTTGACAAGTCGATGCTGCCTCGCAAGAGAGGCTTCCCCACGGGGTTCTGTGTGTGGACCACTTCCTGTTGCTCGTTAATGGAAAGGCCATGCAAGGCTGGAGGTGTATTCAAATGACAACCAAGGTCGAAAAAATCAAAGTTACATCAAGCATCAGGAAGAAGAAGCGCAAAAAGAAGACAGCGCTGGTCATTTGTCGTGACCGTAAACAATTCTGGACCACTCAAACACAGTTCTGGCAGTGGGTGAGAGAAGGCATCGTCGTCAAAACGGGCGAACAACCGTTGACGGGAGTATTCAAACGCGAGCACGAAGAGTTGCTGGTTATATTGAGTAATACGGTCTTGAACCTGGCGCATCCCAATCACATGCGCGAAGCATTGTTGTCGCGAAGAATCGGGATTGCCGGAAAGTAAATTTGGAGTGCGGTCCCGACGCGTCGGGATCGGCGCTTTCGTCGCGCTTTCTTCTATCTTCGACTAAAGAGGCGATCCCGATGCATCGGGACCGCACTCCAAATTCAGGAGTTATCAT
>DATJKB010000624.1:0-10618 GCA_035491875.1 Pyrinomonadaceae bacterium
GAACAAATCGCATATCCACCGGGAACGCGCAGCTTGTTGCGAACATCGCGAACGCTCAAACGATCGGCGACAAAACCGCCGCACGACATTCCGATGCCGCCGACCAATACAATCAACGCCGCTTTCATCGCCGCCTGTTCAGGCGCCAGTGAATAGAAGCGATTTAGGTAACTCGGAATCCACGACACGATAGCGGCTGAGGCAAAGAGCTGAAATGCACCGCCGATGTAGCCGTAGATCGTCGAACGCACACCGAGCGACGCCCTGGCAATCTCGCGCCAACTCAATCTGCGTTCGTCAGCAGTAGCGCTCGTGAGATTTACAGTTTTGTAATCACGAACCAGGAGATACAGTAAAGCGAGAATCAAACCCGGTACGCCAACCGAGATAAACGCCCAAGGCCATCCGATCCGAGTCGCGATCACGCCACCCAGCGCGACACCTACGACCGAGCCGAACAACGCACCGCCCAGGAAAATCCCCATCACGGTGGAGCGCAGTCGCGGGGGAAAGGCATACATTAAAATCGCGCCGCCCGCCGTGACGTACGCAGCCTCGCCAATGCCAACGACGGTTCGCGCCGCCAACATCTGTCCGTAATTCGTTGCGAACCCGCACGCGATAGTCGCAAAACTCCACAAGCACGCCATTGCTGCGATACTTTTGACTCGTCCCCATCGGTCAGCAGCGAACGAAATCGGAATCGACAAAACACCGACCATCAACGCGACTATGCTAACCAGCGAACCGAGCTGCGTATCGCTCAATCCCCATGCAGACTTCAAGAACGGGAAGACGGCGAGTAGCACCTGACGCGAAATGTAATCTGACATCATCAGCGCAAACGTCAACGCAAACGCGACCCACGCTGCAAACGATGCGGATTCTGTTGTCGGAACACTGCGGATGTCATCCGCAAATTGGACTGCCATAACTCTTCGTTAGCTCAAAACCGCTACTGGGTTTTCTCTGTGTAACTTCTGCGTTCTCGGTGTCTCCCTGGTTAAGATGTTGCTGGCAAACCAAAGAAGCACATAGAACACAGAGGTTACACAGAGAAGAATCTCAACCTAGAATTTGAACTTCGCACCAAACTGCAACTGCCGCGCGGGAAACGCTGCGGTGAAACCAAGTGGAGCCGTCGGCGGAAGCGTTGGGTCGCCGCTCACGTTGTATGGACCAAGTAGCAGCGGACTCGCAGCGCCGATGACGTCATTGACGCGTTGGTAATTCACGTGATTGAACACATTCGTCACATCAAGGATGAAGTCCATACCCATTTTTTCAGTGAATCTGACGAAACGATTGACGCGCATATTCGCGTTGAAGTAATTCGGACCTCGACCAGAATTGCGCGGCGCGAAGAACGGCCGATCCGTGGTGTTTGCATCGCCGTTTACGCTGGCGCCAAGGAACAAGTTGAACGGAACGCCTGAACGCAGATTGATGATCGGGCTCAAAGTCCAATCGCGCAGCATCACATTCCGCGCCCGGCTGACAAACACGCCGCTGGCAACAAAATTGTGCCGAATATCAAACGACGACAGTCCTCGATCGAGGTATCGGCGCGACGGGAATGGCGCAGCACCCGGACCGGCATAGTCGAACACATCATCAATGGTCTTGCTGAATGTATAGTTGGTTTGAAATTGGAAGCTGTTGCTGAATCGTTTCGTAAGCGAAGCAGTCATTCCGTGATAGACCGAGTTCCCGCTTGACGAATGGACGATCAATTGCGCGATCGTCGGATCGATTTTCACGTACTGCGGACCATAGGCGCACTGCGGATGACTTTGAGCGCACGCTCCGCTCTCGCGGTAGTTCCCTTCGTAGGAGCGTGGCAGATGAATGCCGCGATAGAACTGGTACGACAACTCAACCGAGAGATCGCGCGCGAGCTCTTGTTGAATGCCGAGACCAGCCTGGACCGAATAAGGATTTACATAGTTGCCGGGATCGACATCAGCGATGCGACGGTTGTTCTGACGTGGGCCAGTCGTGAGTCCAAACGCACGAACATCAGCCTCGGTCAGCATCGTGAACGGCAATTTGCCAAGCGCAATTCCTTTTTGCCACATTGCCGCCGAACTAACTGGCGCCGGATCAGTCAACAATGCGGTGCTGAAGTACAACTGATCGCCGACGTCGCGCTGCAAGCGAACTCCGGTAAAGATTTGCGCGGTGATGGGTGCGAAGAATGTTCCGCCGCCGCCGCGAAGTACCGTTTTGCCATTGCCAAAAACGTTCCAGGCAAAACCTAACCGCGGCGAAATGTTGCTGTTAGAACCCAGCGGCTCCGGCTCGCCGTCAAACTGATACCGAACTCCGTAGTCCAGCGTTAAGTTTCTTGCGACCTTCCACGAATCTTGTGCGAACAGGCCGAGATTGTCCTGTCGCGCAGAAAACGTCGTGTCGCCGAAGCCCTGGATCCATTGCGCCGGCAGGTTGAAATTAAAACTCTGTAATCCCGTTAACGCCGTGGTGGCTGGCGGAGCCAATGGTCCTGTTAGCGCAGCGCGGTCTGCAGCCGGAACTGCCAGGACGAGAGGCACGAGACCTCCAGCGAAGGCCCATAATCCCTGACGAGCAATCCCGTAATCGAAGTCATATGTGACGGGGCGGTAAGAAGCGCCAAACTTCGTGCTGTGCGCTCCCTTGGTCCACGACACGATGTCCTCGAGCTGGTATCGCTTCTGGAACTTGTCGCTGGGTTCAACGGTCGGTGGTCCATAATTGATTACACCCAGGATCTGGATGATCGGCGTTTCAGCATTAGGCGACCGCTGCATGAGATCACTCTTTGCATATTGCGCACGAAACTGATTGATGACATTGCTGGAAAAGACGTGACTCCACGTTCCTACCATTGTGTAATCACGCAGCTTGTCGCCTAAACGAGTGCTCGGGGCTTCGGTGTTGTCCTGACCAATCAGGAAACTGCGCTCGTTCGAGAAACTGAAACGCCCACTCAACTGATCGTTTTCACTGATCTGGTGATCCAGACGGGCCATAAAATTATGGCGGCGGGTTGGTGCGATATAACCTGCTTCACTCTCACTAAGAATCTTCATCGCATTGGAATTGCTCTGCGTAAACAAACCCTGTCTTAGGTTGGCTGCAATGCGACGCGTGTTGGCATTCGAATTTGGTCCGGTTTCAAGCTGTCCGAGATAAGCATTCTGTGCGGCAGTTGCGCTCAGCAGTGCGGTATTCGATGTGTAAGATCGGATCAGCTCTTCGTCTTGCTTGAGGCCCTCGTACGATACAAAGAAGAACGACTGGCTCTTCTTAATGGGCCCACCAAGGGTGAAGCCAGGAAAGATGTATCGCTCGTACGGTTTATCACTCCCGAAAAATAGCGGGTTGCGGGCTGATGTCTTTTGCGAACGATAAAACAGATATGCACTGCCTCGGAGATCGTTCGTGCCGCTCCTGGTGATGACGTTGACTGCCGTGCCTGCCGTGAAACCGTATTCGGCGTTGAAGCCCAGGCGATTGACCTGGAATTCCTGGATTGCCTCAACGCTCATATTTCTGATACGGAGACTGCCGGAACCGCTTTCATTCTCGCCGCCGTCGATGGTCACGTAATTGCCGCGTCCGCTACCGCCGCCGATCGAAATGTTGCTTGAAGGCGTATTGCGTAGAGTGCGCGCTGCGTTTTGGGTGAATGCAACACTGGAATCCGCCACGCCGGGGAGCGTGAACACATAATCAGTAAAGGAGCGCGAAATATTTGGCAGTGCCGTGATCTGTCGTTGCTCGATTGTGTTGGATTGCTGCGTGCGCTCCGTTTCGATCAAACCTACATCACTTGAAACCTGCACCTGCGTGCTTACAGAGCCGACTTCGAGTTTCGCGTCGAGCACAGCGACTTGTCCGATAGTGAGCGTCAGATCGTTCGTGTAATAACTCGAGAAGCCCTGTGCTTCTATCTTCACAGCATATTTACCAGGCTGTAACAGAGGAATCTGATAGTTGCCGCTACCATCGCTGACGGTGGTTTTGCTAACGCCACGCTCGGCACTGATTACAGTAACGGTAGCGCCGGGAACCACAGCGCCGGCCGCATCGGTAACGGAACCTTTGACAGTGGCAGTCGCCACATCCACCTGAGCGCTGACCGAGGTGGCAAACAGCAACACAGCAATGGCCCAAACAACAATTAAACGATTCATAGTTTCCTCTGGATTTTTGACATTCCCCGGAAGGCGGAGGATTATGTAGCCAGTGGCTACATTCTGTCAACCCAAATGTAGTCGGTGGCTACATTTCGCGGCAAGATGTTAGAATCGCCTATTTAGAACTGCGGGAACAGGACGCATGTAGGGCCACAACTGACACTCATGAGGTTAACGACTGAGACAGATGAAAGCACAAGCGACAAAACGAAAACGGGTTGCAGCCAGAAGGCCGCCGAAAAAAACCCGCCACGTCAGCGGCAACCAAAACGGACCACGCGGACGCGATGAGATCGTCAATGCGATCCTGAAAGCGACCGAGGGGCTTCTCCCGAAACACAATCCCACGGAGATCTCGCTGCGGCAGATAGCTGACGCGGCTAACGTCAACTATTCGTTGATTCATCGTTATTTCGGAACCAAAGAAAGCGTGATCATGGCTGCTCACGAAAAGATGCTAAGCAAAGTCAGTGAACAGTTTTCGACAATTGATCGCCTCGACGGCAACATCGGCGTGCTTTTCAAAATCAGCGGAGAGAATGTTTCTCGTCGAACTTTGCTGGCGCGCGCAATGCTCGACGGCGCCGACCCACATCTTATCCGTCACCACTTTCCGATCATGCAGCAGCTGATTGAACTGTTAAGAAAGAACAAGTCGAGAACAAAACGGCCTACTGAGTACGATGCAGAAACCTTAGCGGCGTTCTTCGCCGGTTCTGCGTTAGGCTGGTTCTTCTTCGAGCCGTTCCTGCTGGCTTCAACTGGGCTCGACAAAAAAGATAAAAAGAAAGTTCAGCGTGAGATTACGGAAATATTGGAGAAGACAGCAGACCTGCTTTGTTAAAGAGGCATCCAAACCATAGACAGTCCTATTAAAGTTTTGCAAACTTTGGAACCCCGCCGTTCGTGAAGGCGTCTGATAAGTCGTCGATCTACGATTGCTGAGGTCTGGAGATTCATATGCTTCGTTCAGGAATGCCGTCCCTTTCGCTTCTCCTCCTTCTTTTGATCGTGACGGTTGTGCCTGCACAAACTCAGAACGATCAGACCACATTGCACCCAGGCACCGCCATCGAACGCACAATAGGGCCCCACGAATCGCACAGCTTCACAATTAACCTCGAGAACCAGCAATACCTGCAGTTTGTTGTAAACCAACACGGCATCGACGTCATCGTCCGTGTGTTTTCTCCCTCCGGTAAATCCCTCGGTGACTTCGACTCACCGAACGGCGGCGAGGGTCCGGAGAACGTTTCAATCGTTGCCGTCAAGGGTGGGGAGTATCGAATCGTTGTTTCTCCGCTCGACTCAAACTCGGTGGAGAAGCCCGGACGTTATGAAATAAAGACTCTTGATATACGCGAAGCGACCGAACAGGAGTTGAAAGTCGGTAAAGACGAGGATGACAGAAAAGCAAAAGGATTAGCGCTCTTGAATGACATTCTTAACTCAATTCCGGAGATCCGGCAGCCTCAGACCAGGATTCGCGTAAAACTTCAGAGCGCCACGTTGCTATGGTCCATAGATGAAAAGAAGGCGGCGAAACTTTTATCTGAATCTGTAACTGATGCAAATAACTATTTGCTTGGTCTCAAGCCGGAAGACTCCTCTTACGACGACGCGGCCCAGTGGGCTCAGCAAATCCGTGCTGAGGCGGTGCAGACTTTGGCGTTTCGTGATCCCGAAGCGGCGTTGAGTCTACTTCGCACCACACGAAAACCCATTAAAAGCGAAACGGATCGGCGCGCTCTGGAATCGGATCGGCAGTTTGAGTTGAGTCTCGCCAGTCAAATCGCTGCCAAGAATCCTCAACGTGCGTTCGAATTAGCGGAGGAGAGTCTAAAGGATGGTTTTTCTAACACCTTGATTCAAACCCTCGCTAGCTTGAGCAAAGCGAATCCCGAACTCGGCGCAACACTTGCGAAAGACATCACGGCGAGACTTCTCGATACAAAGCTGCTGCAAAATCCTGAGGCCTTCGATATTGCTATCAATCTAATCGGCCGCCCGTTCGCAGGATCGAATAATGGTCAACCGTCGAACGCAGTAATTTCAGAGCAGGACTATCGTGCATTGGTACAGAAGGCCTTGACTGAGGCGCTATCAGCTAAAGGATCCGACCAAGGCAGCAATATGATCTTGCTGGACGGAAACATACCGGGCGGCACTCGTTTGGCCTCGAGGGGCCGCCGCCTGAGATACTGCTGATGATTCTGAAAAAGGCGTTAGGAAATGACCTGGATAAATTTGTGCCTGGCAGCGCGGCCGTAGTCGACAAGAGGCTACGGGAGAGTACTGGTGGTGGCGACACTAGCAAGTTGTGGAAAAAGTACGAAGACACGATAACCAACTCTTCAACGGACGAGGCGAGAGAAGAAATTAACCAGGCTCCGCCTGAAATGAAAGATCAGCTTCTTCAACGGCTCGCTGAGCGCCGAGTTAGAGACAGAAATTATGCGGAAGCAAGACAGCTAATCATTGACAGCGCTTCCAACCCGCGCGCGCGGCGTCAGGCATTGGATAATTTGGAGCGACAAGCGGCATCCGTCGAAATCGCTCAAGGCAGAATGGAAGAGGCACTGAAACACATCGAGCGGATCTCTAACAATGAAGAACGCGCTGATTCAGTTAGTGAGATGGTGAGCCGGATTGTTAGCGGTCAGAAGAGAACTACGGCGTTAGCCCTTTTGGAAACAGCACGTAGTCTGCTCGGCGCCTCAATTCAAGCGGAGAGTCACTCGCACATGAGAGCACTATTGCAATTAGCCGACGCTTTTTCCCGATATGATGCAAAGCGAGGGTTTGAAATTCTCGAGCCATTGGTTGATCAATTCAATGAGTTAACTACAGCTGCCAGGACTTTGAACAGCTTCGGTCTGAATTACTTTGTGGATGGCGAGTTAATGCTACAGAATGGTAACAACCTCGCGACCCTTGCTTCGCCCATGAGCAGCACTTTGGGCAGTCTCAGTCTGGCGGATTTTGATCGAGCTAAAGCGACTTCGGATCGATTCCAACTACCCGAAGTGCGACTAAGCGTCTACCTGAGCATCGTTCAACAAGCGATTCTGCCGAATGGGGTTTACTCGCCAAGCGTGGTCCATTTGAATAGCCTGAACCAGTAATTAAGCCGCAGATTTGCACAGATATTCACAGATCAGAAAACCAAGACCACCGAAGACATTTTCAATTCCCTATCTGCGTTTATCTGCTAAATCTGCGGCCCAATTTCTTTTCCTGACGAGTTCTTTAGTTCTGCTTTCCCTTCGAGTCTGTACTCGTACCTGACGGAACTACCGGTGGTTTTGTTGGCTGCACTCGGGTCTTGAGGTGATCGTCCATGTCCAGACGCTTCACACCTTCCTCATACCACTTCGGCATCGGCTTGTTCATCAAGAAGTGATCGAAGAACTCCTTCATCCGCACCGTGTAGTCTTTTTGGTTAGCACGCTTCGCAAGGCCGTGGTTCTCACCAATGTATTCCAGCAACACCACAGGCTTCTGCAGTCTTCGTAGAGTGTTGTAATACTCAACGCCTTGAGTGAAATCGACCGCGCCATCTTTGTCGTTGTGCAGGATGATGAGCGGAGTTTTCACATTCCGAGCGAACGCCACTGGAGAATTGCGTGTATACGCTTCCCAGTTCTCCCATGGTCCACTCGTAAAGCGCCCCTGGCTGCTTTCGAAGATCTGACCGTTAGTCACGCCGGTATTTTTGTAGATCAGTCCATACATGCTGATCATGTTAGTGAGTGGCGCTCCGGCGATCGCAGCCGCGAACATGTCAGTCTGCGTGATAAGGAAAGCGGTTTGGTAACCGCCCCATGAATGTCCGTGAATCCCGATATGTTTCGGATCGACTACTCCAGTAGCGATGGCTGCCTTGACTGCCGGTACCATGCACCAGACTGCCGACATTCCCGGATCGTTGATCTTGTAGTTGATGTCAGGATTGAAAACGGCGTAGCCGTTGCTCGTGTAGACCGAGGGGTTGAACCCATTCGCTGTCGGCCGTGCATACTGGTAGGCGGTCTGCGACATTTTTTCATAAAAGTAAACGAGCGTTGGATAGCTTTTGCCTTTTTCGTAGTTGGCCGGTAGGTGCAGCGCGCCTTGTAACTTGTCGCCTTTGGCGCTGACGTAGTCCACCAGAATGGTGCCGCTGGTCCAAAGGAATTTCTCCTGACCGGCCGCAAGGTTTGTAAGCCGTTTGGCGTTCGTGAGTGTAGCGTCGGTCACATAGTAGTCAGGTGGATCTTTGTAAGTCTGGCGCGTGTAGAGATAGACGTCAGCTTTCTTCGCTTTCGTGACGCCACCGTAGGCAGCCTCTTCCCACATTAACCGCTTTACGCCGGGCTTACCCGGGTCGATAATCCCGATGCCATCCTTCTTAGTCCATTCGCTGTAGACATCCAGATAAAGCGGTTTCGAAAGATCGAAGCCACGAGCATCAGGATCAAGTATCGCTGGCCGACGATAGCGAAGCTGTTCAGTTTTCCCATTAACGGTGAGGTTTGTCGCTGGTCCACCTCCAACTGGAACTTGCCAGATGTCCCAGTTATCAGACAGCAAAACAAATCTGCCGTCTTTCGACCAACCCACAAAGGGCGTGGGCGGCTTTACTATGTTCACATCATTTTCCGCGTCAACGAAAGATGTTGGCACAGACTTCGTTAAATTCGCAGACTGTCCCGTAGTCATGTCATACGCGTAATACTGGCCATCATCGTAATAGACAAAGTGTGTACCCACTGGCGAAGCGCCCATGGTCCAGCGCGCCTTCGTCAACGCAAGTTTTCGCTCACCAGTTTGTAGGTTAATAACCGAGATGTCGGCAAAGGAGCGTCCGTCGAGACGGCTCATCAATTCGTAGGGATCTTCATTGCGACCGATGGCGTATCTCTGCTCGGGCGCAGGATTCACCTGACGCAATGAGTCGTCTGCGAGGCGGAAGAATTTCTTTTCGGCCGGGCGATAGATCGCCAGGTAGCTATAGTTCTTGTCCTGACCTTCTTGCACCTGCTGCTGCGATTGAAGTCGCTTATCTTTCCAGTGCCAGAGGACCAGGTCGACTTTTTCGTCAGCGTCGCTTGCCGGTGTTTCGCCTCTTTCACCTTCCGGCTTCTCTTTTTTCTTTGGTGTGTAGATGCCGAAGAGCAAGCCGGTGAGATCCTTGGTCCATGAAGGACTACGATTTGGACTCACACTCATGCCTGCAGGAAACTCTTTGCTATCTGCCGGATTGAAAATCGTCTTCTGCGGGCCGGATGGACCAAACTCTTTGAAGGCGACCACGCTGTACAGCTTGTCTTCATAAGCTTTGTCCTCCGTTCCTTTGAGGACGGCGAGACCATTCCCTTCTTCAGTCCACGACAGTCGCGAATAGACAGCCTTGTCATCGGAATCAAGTGGTTTTATCGCGCCGTTATCCATATCGCGAATCACCACGCCATTGCCGGCCTTGTCTTGTGCGTCGATAGTCCATGCCAGGTATCGACCTTTCTTGTCGAACGAAAAATCCGCGACGTTTCCGATATTGATCTCCTGGGCGTTGGCCAAGTCTCGTAGTATGAGATCGGATCCCTTCGGGCGCTCATCTCGCGCTGCGTTAGGTCCCGAACCAGACGAACCTGACGGGGGACCAGCTGCGGGTCCTGGACCAGCCGGCGCTTCAGGACCGTACTTATGAAGCGCGATCCAACCGGCGGTCTCTCCCGAGAAAGCGAATCGTCGTACCTTGGCAACTTCGACCTTCTGTCCGGTGAAGAGATTCACGATGCCCACTCGGTTCTGGATCGGTTTGCGTTGCTTCTTGAGCTGGGCAGCTTCAGTGCGCGTCGGATACACAGTAAAGGCCGCGTATCTCCCATCACTGGAAAATGCCACCGCGGGTCCAGTAGGCGGAAGGCTGGAAGGATCGATTGGACCAAAGTTCGCGGGAGGCGTAGGTATTTCCCCGATCGAAAACTTGTACTCCTTGTCGCCTCTGGTTTGGCGAATAACTACCTCGCTGTCACCCTCCGCTGGACTCATTCGATAACCGAACCACTCACCATTTTCGGAGAGCGCAGTTGCGTTGATGCCTTTCCAGGCCATGATGTCAGAGAGTTCAATCGGACGCTGCGCCTGTCCGAAAGCGTTGAGTACTGCTACTTGCAGCAACAGCAACAGACAAATTGGCAGAATGGTGATGGGTCGGAGTTTTCTCATGGCTATTCCTTTCGTTGCGCGGGTTGCAGATGCAGGCACGGAACTCTTTCCGAGTGGCGCCAAGATTATGTCTGAATCAGAATGAAATCAAGAGATTGGACGACCGGAGGGAGATTCACTTTCACCTCTCGTGAGGATCCTCGGTGACCCTTCACAAGCCAATCTCATAGATCTCGAACTTGCCAGTGCGGTTGCTGACGAACGCTAGTTTCTTGCCGTCGGGCGAC
>DATJKB010000625.1:0-4811 GCA_035491875.1 Pyrinomonadaceae bacterium
TTGTCGAGAGCAAAACGAATAATCGATCCAACCTGATCGTTATTGATTCCGTTCACGAGCGTGGTTACGAGCACGATTTCCACACCCGCTTCATGCAGGTTGTTAATCGCGCGCATCTTCACGTCGAACAAGTTGCCGACCTGACGGTGGCTGTTCGCATCGTTTCCGATACCATCGAACTGCAGGTAGACGTAGCGAAGTCCGGCTTCGGCAGCTTCCCGGCAGAACTCTTTGCTCTTCGCGAACTCAATGCCGTTAGTTGCGGCCTGTACGCTGTTGTAGCCGACTTTGCGTGAATACTTTATCGCTTCGAGGAAGTGCGGCGAGATTGAAGGCTCACCACCGGAGAACTGTACTGACATCTGACGACGCGGCTTGATGGTGATTGCGTTGTCGAGAATCTCCTTGATCTCGTCCATGCTCAATTCGTGGACGAAGCCAACCTGGTTCGCGTCCATGAAGCACGGGTCGCACATCATATTGCAGCGATTGGTCAGATCGACGGTCAACACGGCACCGCGACCATACTTAACCGTGCTGGAACCGTGATTGTGCAGCTTCTCGTCGTTATGAGCGTCGATGTCTCGTCCCGGAAACATCTTCTCGATGTGGGTGAGAAACTTAGAATCGATCGCCATCATGTCCTCGAAATGACCGTGAGTCGGACAATCCTTGACCATCCAGATCTCACCATCACGTTCGATAATCTGAGCTTTGATCTCACCGACCTTCTCATTGATTAGAACGGTCACATCTTTTTTGCCTGAAAGGATCTCTTCTCTTGCTTCGATTACGCAGTTGGGACAAAGAGAATCCGTTGTGCGTGGCCAGCCGAGAGTCGGCTTGCTCTTTTGCCACGACTTAAGAAGCGGCTTGTCGGACCACTTGGGGGTAAAAGAGGGGTTGGGCTTGTATTTATTAATTGATTGAATTGCATTGAAAGCGCCACCCGCGACTAGGGTTAACCCTCTCTCCACATGCTTGATAGGTCGCATCGTTCCTCCGTCGAAAATTTTCTAATTAAATGATTCCTGGTCGGGTGTTCGGCAGACTACTCCGCGCCGAATTCCAGAAAACATGGGCAATGACCGTGCCGTCGTTAACTCGATCTTAGAAGCGTAGCTAAACCTAATTATTTATGTATTTACGTGATATCAAGTCGCACGCTGGCTAGTGGCAACGTGTGTCGCATGGGAACACACATGGACTGAAATCGGTTGCTGTGACAATTTGGCCCGGTCGGTTCGGGAAGTTTTTCTACTGGGGATTGGAGCGTTTCGGCGTGGCGACGTCGCGATCGCCCATCGCAGTGCTCATCGCAGCGATGATTGGATCAGTGACGCGGTTCTTGTGCAGGTCTTCAAGTTTAGCTGGTGATAAGTCGTAATCCGCAGGCGAGCTTTCGATCCGCTTGATAATGGTGCCTTCAGAGAAACCCGCTGCAACGAGGCGAATTATTTCTTCATTATTCAGCGTCGGCGTTCTCTCGAGCTTCGGAACTCCTCCGGCTTCTGCTGGTGGTCGAATGATTCGAACAGTCGCTGAGCCACTTACAGTGCCTTCGGCCTGATTGCCGCCTCGCGTTCCGCGCGATCGCGATTGTGAGCTGGAACCTCCGCTTGAGCCAAAGATATCCGTTCCAGACCCGTTTCCGTTAGCAGTCGCTTTATTTCCAGGCGACTTGAAGAAGGCATCGTCTTCCCAATCATCAGCTCCGGAGAACGACGGATCCTGGGCCAACATGGCAAGGATAATATTCTCGCCAACACCGTTGTGCTTCAACTGAATAAGGTGATCCGTGTCGACTTTGAATTGATTGGGTCGACTGTTGATGATTGCAACGATTGTCTTCTCTTTGAAGCCAGCCTTAACCAACCTGATTACCGAGGCATTGGTCAGTGGCGCTTCCGAAGATTGCTGAGCACTCACGATCGCCACGAGCGACAAAAGCACGAACATCAAGGATAACGTTCTTCGTAAGCTCCCGAGCACCTTATTTATTTGCCTCCCGAATTTGCGTTACTTGATGCTGCTGGCGTTGGAACTGGTTTCTTCGTCCGGACAGTCTTGCTCTTGTATCGATAACTGATCCGCTTCACGTAGTTTCTGGTTTCACGATACGGAGGCACGCGATGACCAAACTTAATAACTGCTCCCTCTCCGGCGTTGTAACTCGCTAGAACCAGATCAACTCGATTGTTGAATCGATTCAGCAGCTCCCTCAGATACCGTGTCCCACCAGAAATGTTCTGCGCTGGATCGTGTGGACGTCTGACACCGAAACGGGCCGCGGTGCCGGGCATCAACTGCATCAACCCTCTCGCTCCCTTGGGTGATACGACGCGAGGATTAAAATGCGACTCCTGCTCCATCACCAGGAAGATCAAATATGGATCGACGCCATACTTGTTTCCGTTGTTTCGGATAAGAGAATCAAGTCCTTTGCTACCGGTGGACCAACCACGTTCCTTTGTGGCGGAGTCAGCAATGACTTCTGATTCCACCGGTTCAACTTTGTCCACGCGACTGCGGTCGATAAAAATTGATAAGGGTCCACGCTTGTACCAGACACCAGCGGGAGACTCGGTGGCACTATCCGCCTCGAAGCGTGCGCCGCCTTTTAAGTAGATCCAGGCGGGTTTGTCGTACACACCATTCTGTGGCGCAGGCGCAGGCGTAGACGCAATCAGCGGTTCCTGTTCGACTTCTTCCTGATCGCTCGGCGAGCTTCGCTCGATTTTCTTTACGCGATCTTTTGAAATCAGGTGACTGATTCCCTGTTGTTTGTACCAAATACCCTGTGGCGTTTCCCAAGCATCATCGACAGTCAGATAAGAACCGTCGCTGAGTTTCAGTCGAACAGTTTCCTTCTGTGTCGTCTGTGAAAAGGCTTGGCTCGCGCAGAGCAGAACGACTGACAGTAAAAGAAGCCTTGCGATGATCGGGGTGCGATTCATTGTTTGCTCTATTCTCGTGGAAAAGAGTCAGTACCACCTCGCGGTAGCGGGTGGGTACGAAGTTCCCGCGAATGCCAATCCGAATCAGCTGACTGCCTACCCACCCGCTACCGCGAGGTGGTACTGACTATTTCTAGATCTCCAGCGGATCAGCCAGCGTTCTTTCGATCATTGTTTCCTGCGTTTGCACAGGGGCGAACGAGTGCGACGTGCCGAAATAATTGCGCCATGCGACGTCGACAACCTGCGGCGTCATTTCGAGTTTTTGTCCTTCGAACAAACAGATATCGGTCACGCGATCGAGAATGTCTCGCGGTTCGCAGCCCTTCATCTGACGATGTTCAACTCGGTACTTCATCAAAATATGATCGAGTATCGGTTTATCAACGCGGATCCCTCGCTTGTACGCCTGCTGCTTGAAAATTTCGCAATACGCTTCGCCCGTCGGCGGTTCAACTCGCGCGCGGTATCCCATTCGTCGCAGGAACGCCTGGTCCGCGAGATCCTTTTCTTCAAGGTTCGTCGAGAACACAACCAACTGCTCGAACGGCACTTCGATCTTCTTACCTGTATGCAACGCGAGATAGTCGACTCGACGTTCCAACGGCACGATCCAACGATTGAGTAGATCCTGAGGCGCAACACGCTGCCGGCCGAAGTCGTCGATCACCAGCGTTCCACCGTTGGACTTCATCTGGAATGGTGCTTCATAAAACTTAGCGTCACCCCAGGTAAGGTCGGCATTCTCCAAAGTCAACTCGCCGCCCACAACGACCAACGGCCGCTCAATGAATACCCAACGACGGTCGTATTCAACAGGGGTTACTTCATCGGAGGCCACGCGATGGCAGTGTGAATCAAACACGCGGATGATCTGGCCGTCGATCTCAACGGCGTATGGAATCCAGATTCCGCCCGCCAGGGCCCCGTTGATTCGCTCAGCGACGGCGGTCTTTCCTGTTCCGGGTAAACCAGTCAGGAACAAAGAACGGCGCGAATTGATAACGCAGCCCAATGTCTGCAACAACGACTCAGGCAATACGAGATCGTGAAAAGCATTTCGCACGGTTTCCATAGTCGCTGGGTCACTCGGGATCGATTGCAAACGCATCATGTGCGCGTAATCGTTCAGCGAAACAGGAGCGGCGCCCGTGTATCCGCAAATTGATATCAATCGCGCGAGTCTGTCCCAACCATGATCGAGCATAGCGTAACGGGTTGAGCCGACTGCGCTCTGCATCTTCACTTCGATCAGTTTTTCCCTGTAGAGCTTTTGCAGAAGGTCTTCGGTTAACGTGCGTGGAAGATGCATGCGCTCGGCTACTAAAACCGTCGTCGGCTCAGGCAACATCGCCACGTGTTTCAACGCTAGGTCGCAAAGAAATCCTTCAGCAATGCCAGTCTCTGCCAGTTCCTCCGGCATCGGCGGCCCCATGCTCTCAATTTCAGCGCGCGTCAGAATTGTCGTTTGCGACATGTGAAGTTACCTTTCTACTTTTATCTTCCAGGGCTCGTTGCAGTTGCATGTTGGCTGGACGCGATCACCACACGGACCGCTTCGGATTCCGCTATCCTGCCAACGCGTTGATAGAGGTCAGCCAGCCGCCGAAGTGCGAACGAGTTGTTTGGATCGATCTGGCGTGCCTTCTCGTAATACTTGATTGCGTCGTCTTCGCGAGCAAACCGCTCGAACATTTTCGCCGTGTTCAAGCTCCCTACTAATGGACCAGCAGCGCGCTCAAAGTGCGTGTACGCCTCGTCCCACCTACCAAGACGGCACAGCGCCAAGGCGAGATTGTTCAGCACGCGCTCATTGGTTGGCTCCAGTTTGGCCGCACGCTTCAACCGATCAAC
>DATJKB010000626.1:0-20476 GCA_035491875.1 Pyrinomonadaceae bacterium
AGCGGCGCCCATCAGGCCGTCGTCGTTTGTTGAGGATGTCGTCGCGGAAGATGGTCTCTTTTAGTTGATCGAATATCGTTTTCGCCATCAGTCGCCGCTCTGGCTGATCTTCGGGATACGATTCGACCGTTTCTTTCTTCAGATCATCGATTGCGCTGTAGCTAGTGCGCTTATCTTGTCCCGCCGTGTCGAGTGCTTCACGGAGTCGGTCGCTGTATTTTTCAGCGATTTCCGTCAGCATCTCCTGGTCCAACTGAACCGGCTCAGCTTCACGCTTCTGAATATCCAGCGCTTTGAAGAGCTCCTTCTGCCACCTACAGAGACGATTGATTTCCTTATGCGCCACCATCAGCGCTTCGACCATGATCTCCTCAGAGACCTCCGTTGCGCCGGCTTCAACCATCACGATCGCTTCTTCACTGCCTGCGACAATGAGATTCAATCGCGACTCGCGTACTTCGTCATAAGTCGGATTGACGATGTATCTACCTTCAATCAATCCAATACGGACGCCCGCGATGGGATTCAGAAACGGTATATCGGAGAGGTAAAGAGCACAGGATGCTCCGGTAATTGCGACAACGTCGGGATTGTTGTCAGGATCCGCCGAGATAACGCTCGCGATCACCTGGGTTTCGTTTCGATAGCCTTCCGCAAACAACGGCCGGCAAGGACGATCGATCAGCCGGCTGGTTAGGACTTCCTTTTCATTTGGCCGCCCTTCACGGCGGAAGTAATTGCCGGGAATACGTCCGGCAGCGTAATTCGATTCACGGTACTCGACCGTGAGTGGGAAAAAGTCAACGCCCTCGCGTGGCGTGGGTGCGCCGACAGCAGCAACCAGCAACATTGTGTCGCCATAACGAATCACAACAGAACCATCGGCTTGTTTAGCGACGCGACCGGTCTCGACCGTCAACTCCCTTTCTCCGAGCTTGATCGACTCTTTGAGGTATTTCTTTACTGGCATTTTTGTTCTCCTTGAACAATCACGTCTGAAACAGATCAGACGGGGCGTCTCATACGCCGCTTAATTTGATTTCTTCACTCTTTCTCGCTACGCCACGTGTCGCGGTGCAAGGAAGGTACATAACAAAGGCGGCACGAGCCTCAGAACCGTGAAGCTCTTGCCGCCTTGAGTGCTTTAAGCTCGGCCTTTCACGTCTGCTTGCTTCCAGTCAATCGCCGTCACGTTCGGCACTGCCACAAGCTCTTCGATAGACGTTGGCTGTATTACTGAGATTCGAAGCTCTCTCTCTTGTTCTTATCGTTAGAAGTTAACTATCGGCGCAAACCGAGTCGATTTACAACTTCGTGATAACGCTCGATATCGGTCCGCTTGAGGTAGTCGAGCAGACTTCTACGCTGCGAGACCATCTTCAGCAAGCCGCGCCGCGAATGGTTATCTTTCTTATGGGTTTTGAAATGCTCGGTGAGCTCGTTGATGCGCGTGCTGAGCAGCGCGACCTGAACCTGAGGCGAGCCCGTATCTCCCTCGTGGGTACGGAACTCAGACACTACCTTTTCTTTCGTTTCTTTTGCTAACGCCACTTGCCTGGATGGCCCTCCTAAACAGCAGTAAGTCCGTAAATACGGCAACCGCTAAACTTAAAAATCGCTCAGCAATGTAACATTTGAGTCACTCTCTGTCCAGTTAGGGTCGGCTCTGCTACTATCGCCGTGCTCTTAACCAAACAGATTCAAATGAGATAGAGGTTTCGATGGCGCGAAACAGAGTTGTCGTTCTGGGCGGTGGCTTTGGCGGACTGTTCACCGCTCTCTCCCTGGCTGGCTCGGCGGACGTGACCCTCGTTTCCGACGAAGATCATTTCGTTTTTACCCCGATGCTCTACGAATATTTGAGCGGCGAGGTTGAAGAATGGCATATCGCGCCCCGCTACACCGAACTATTCGACGACAATGTGAATTTGGTTACCGGCCGCGTGACCGGGATTGACCTCGATTCGCAAACGGTGGCAGTTGACAGTCGATCCGATCCACTTACTTATGACGCCCTGGTGCTCGCTCTGGGAGGCGTAACCAACTTCGCCGGGGTTGAGGGTGCAGAGCAGTACTCGCTTCCGTTTCGCAAGATTCAAGATGCCGACCGACTACGAGCCCGCATGGTGGAGGCACTTGACCACGTGCCACCAGATCTTCCACCGCAGGATGTGAAACGCGCGCTAACCTTTGCTGTGGTCGGGGGTGGGGCAAGCGGAGTTGAGCTTTCGACGAAGATGTCAGACCTGCTTCGCGATGCCTTCAAACGCCGGGCTCTACACGGCGAGCCACGCGTGCTCGTGTTGGAGATGGGTGACCGAGTTGTTCCGGGCATGGGCGAGCCGATTCGTGAGTTTGTCGAACAGGCGTTGCTGGAGGCACACGTCGAACTCCACACGTTAACGCGTGTCGTCAAGGTCACTCAGAACAGCGTGGTTACGGAGCACGAGGGAAAACAGGAGACGATGGACGTGGCGGGCGTCGTTTGGGTCGGAGGCGTCAGAGTGAATCCGATCCTCGACCAATTGTCCGTGGCCAAGCACGGCAGAGGCTTGCTACAAGTTCGCCAAACGTTACAGCTGTTGGACCATGAGAACGTCTTCGCCCTTGGCGACATTGCTTACTTCCCGGATGCCTCACCTGTTCTAGCAGGCACAGCCCAACTCGCCTTCCAGGAAGCGAACCTTGTCGCGGACAATGTGTCGTCCTTTCTTTCAGGAAAAGAATTGAAGACCCGGCACTTCGAAGAATTGGGTGAAACAGTCAGCCTTGGTACCGAGCGAGCCGCAGTTTTGACAGGCGGCAAAGCTTTCGGTGGCGCACTCGCGCGCCAGGCACGGTTCGCGTTGTACACCGCGCGTCTGCCAACGTGGCATCATCGATTGCGCGTGGGTGCCAGCTGGTTTTTTGAAGGAACCACTCCCCGACCCCTTTTGCCCCTCGGATTCGAACAAACGAGTTGAGACTCGGGAATGCGTCGAGTAGCTGGGTGGTTGAGTTTCGTCGTCGTTGTGATCCTGCTGGCGGCCGGTGCGGCGTGGTGGCTGGCAAGACGCTACAAACTTCTACCGTCGCAACCGGTCGCGCAGATCGAACCCTTGCCAGCAGCGCCCGTCTCCGCCAGTCCCGCGCCGTCTCTTACGCCTTTACCTTCGATTGAAGAAGCGACCCCTACTCCTGAACCGTCAGTATTAACCGAACTTCCTTCGACGTCGAACGTTGGCGACAACAGTTTTGTCGGCACAATCAACCTCATCATTCCTGTCGCAGGCGTGCGCCCGGACCAACTACTCGACACGTTTGACGACGCGCGTTCTGAAGGTCGAGTTCACGATGCCATCGACATTCCCGCAGCGGCTGGCACGCCTGTGCTAGCAGTGGCTGATGGTCAGGTAGTCAAGTTGTTTCAGAGTGAGCGAGGAGGAACAACGATCTATCAGTCCAGCGCCGACAAGAAACTCATCTTTTATTACGCTCACTTACAACAATACGCACCTGGTCTCGTCGAAGGAGTGTTCGTAAAACAGGGCCAGGTGATTGCGTACGTAGGCGACACAGGAAACGCCGGCGCCGGGAACTATCACCTGCACTTTTCAATCGCCGTCGTGTCTGACGCGAAGCGATATTGGGAAGGGACCAACATCAATCCGTATCCACTACTCCATCATTAGGAGCCTCTTGCAAAATTCGTCATTGATGCCACGGCCTTGCGCCGTGGTGATTAACGTTCGCGGCTACGATCGGCAGATCATGCGTTCTGAGATGCCACGGGCTTGCCCCGTGGAGTCTCACGCTCAACACTCTGCGTATCCTCGGCGCACCTTTGCGGCTCGGCGGTTTCCGTCTAAGTTCCGACACCAGCAACACATCAGTTAATGGAGCGTCTTACTTACTGGCTTCTTGAGTACTTCAAGGCAACAATGAAAACGCCGAGCCGCAGAGAACGCCGAGGATACGCAGAGTGTTGAGCGTGAGGCTCCACGGGGCAAGCCCGTGGCATCCCGTCCATCTAGGTGACCATGATTAGCTACAAGCGTGAGCCACCACGGCGCAAGGCCGTGGCATCGATCTTGAATTTTGCAAGATCCTCTTAAGTCTGTCTGCTTATCGTGCAATCGGATCCTACAGGTCCGATATTGATGGGCCTAAACACGGCCACAGAATGAGGGAACGCACATTGCTGTGTTCAGTGAGTAGGATATGCTTGCGTCTGTGTTTGGAAGCTCTTATTCAGTACCGCAAACGCTACTGAATACAGCAACATTTGAATCATAGTGAGGTTTAAGAATGCGATTTAGAATCGTTCTGTTGATCCTGGTGTTAGCGAGTAGTTTCGCTGCCTGTACGACGACCCCGAGTAACAGTAACTCAACCGTAGCGACCACAACGGCGTCGCCAGGCCCATCGCCATCCACGTCCGCGAAGGAGTCTGTTCCCCAGCTAACTCTCCCGGTGCTTGATGCGTTACTCGCGAACGAATCGTTTGCCGGTGAACTGAAATCGAAGTTGCAATTAACCGATGATCAGATCAATTCGCTCAAAAAATTGGCGAGTACAGAAGTCGCGCGATTACGGCAAACTAACGCGGAAGAGTCCACTGGTGACGCAGCCGAGTCGCGCGAACGGGCGACGAAAGAAATCATCGCGATCCTGGGTGAAGAGAAGGCTAAACAGTTCGCTTCGCTCACCTCTGATTACTGGGCAAACGGGGGCGAAGAGGGCGCAGGCACCGTTGGTCGTGACGCTGCCGGAGCAATGCCATCTCAGCCAAACTCCGTTCCTACAGACACACGCATTGTCGTAAACATTCCAGCCTTCAGAATGGACCTCTTTGAAAACGGAAATCTAGTGAAGTCGTATAAGGTGGGCATCGGTTATCCTGAATTTCCTCTGCCGCAGGGATTACGTAAGGCACAGACCATCATTGTGAACCCGACCTGGACTCCCCCAGACGAACCATGGGTGGCAAAGATGAACGTACTTCCAGGCGAAAAAATCGAAGCCGGAAGTAAGTTGAATCCACTTGGACCAATCAAGATTCCGATTGGAGGTCCATCCTTGATTCACGGCGGTAAATCACCAGCAAAGCTTGGCACGTTTGCCTCCCACGGTTGTGTGGGTCTGACTACTGCCCAGGTAAAAGACTTTGCCAAAATGCTTGCCAAAGCATCGGGAACAGAATTCGCTGACGCCACATTGGAGAAGTATCTTCGAGATCGAACAACAACCAAGTCAGTCAAGCTCAAGCAAACTGTGCCGGTGGAATTGCGGTACGAAACGATCGTTGTAGAAGACGGCAAGCTGCACATCTACAAAGATGTGTATGCGCAGAATTCGAATACCGAAGAGAACTTAAGAAGAGTTTTGGAAACACATGGTGTGCAGTACGACAGTCTAAGTGGAGACGAGAAGAACCAACTACTTTTCGCGCTGAACGCCATGTCGGCGAAACCAAAACCAATGCCTTCGCCCTCTCTGACTGCGAACGCCAACGCCAATTCAAACGCAAACGCAAACAAGACGGCGAGCAAGAAGGCTAAGGCTGAGAAACCAAAGAAGGAGTTTGTGATTGAACTAGCGCAATTGAGCGGTCGTGGATATCCAGCTCCAGTTAACTTTGATACCGGAACTGGCAAACCCGTACCGACAGTTGCGGCAGTGAGGTAGCAGAACGAAATCACATCCACAGATTACACAGATTAAAAGCTTAGGCAGCTGAGTTGAGAGGTTGAGCTACGCGCCTCCACCCACTGAGCGTGAACACAATCACTCAACTTAGCTGCCTAAGCTTTTAATCTGTGTAATCTGTGGATGTGATTTCGCGTTACAGAACAGCCGCTTCGCATGAATCCAACTCCGGCGCTTCTTCGATGGGAGCGCCAGCTTCGCCGTAGTAAGGACGACCTGATTCAATTGCTTCGAAGTACTCTTCGATGCGATTGAGAACTTCCTCGACAGAGTGCGAATGATAGATCGACGTGCGAAACAGTGCGCCACCTTGCAGTCCGCGCGTGAATTGTCCGGCGAGTTGCTTCATGCGATTGATTGCCGGAGTTTCGGGCATGTCTTCGCGGAGCATGTCAAAGTACTCATGAAGAATTGCGCGCTTGTCAGCCAGCGTGGGTTCGAACACCGGGCGACCGTGGATCGCATCTTCAATCTGGCGAAAGATCCACGGGTTAACCATCGCGCCACGACCGATCAAAACTCCGTCGCAGCCAGTTTCGCGAAACTTCGCAAACGCGCCTTCAATCGTCGTCACGTCGCCGCTGCCTGACACCGGAACCTTCACCGCTTCTTTTACCTGCTTAACGAGATCCCAATTTGCGAGACCACGATAGCCTTGTTCTTTGGTTCTGCCGTGTAGAGCAATGTGCTCCGCGCCACAACCCTCTGCCAGCTTCGCCGTCTCAACCGCATTGATTGTGTGATCGTAAAAGCCCGCGCGGATCTTAACTGTCAGCGGAATGGTGATCACCTTTTTTATCTCTGTCAGTATCGTCTCAAGCCGGGGATGGTCCTTCAACAAACCGGAGCCACCACCGTGCTTGACGACCTTCGGCGCCGGACAACCGCAGTTAACGTCCAGGATGTCAGCTCCAACTTCTTCCGCCATCTCCGCCGCCATCCGCATTCGCTCCGGTTGTCCACCAAAGATCTGGACGGCGAATGGGCGCTCGTCTGCATAGAATCTCATCTGCCGTTTCGACTTCGGATTACTGCGCGTCAAACCTTCAACCGAGATGAACTCCGATACGCTTAGTCCAACTCCACCTCGTCGCTTGAGCAAACGCCGAAACGACACGTCAGTAACTCCCGCCATCGGCGAGAGTATCAAAGGTGGATTGATCTCCACGTCGCGAATCTTGAAAGGTTTGATATCCGGATTCATGGCTGAATGGTAACCGGTGTGCCAACCGTTACGACTTCGAATAATTCCCGAATGTCGTCATTTTCCAACGCGACGCAGCCCCATGTCCAATCGCTTCGCGCGCCGTGGCCATGGATATAGATCAAACCGCCGAGCCGGGTGTATTGCGGGGGCGCCGTCTTCTTTCTGATCGCCTCGGTTATCGTGCGATGCTGGGCACGATTTATCAATCCGTCGCGTAGCCCGCGGTCTGCGTCTTCGGCATTTGGATAACTAATGCCCAGCGATAAGTAATAAGCACTGCGGTTGTTCTTTACGAAGACGTAAAACTCGCCTTCGGGCGTTGCGCCATCACCTTCCCGTATTTTGTCCGCCACGGGACTAAAGCCGAGGCCCGCCTTGTAGCTCCGCAACAACTTCTCGCCTGAATAGAGATCTAGCCGGCGATCCGCCTTACGCACCACTATGCGCGGGTTCTCGAGGGGTACCTCCAAACCAGGTTTGTAGGTTTGAGTCGCGGGGTCTTCTCTATTTACAGACATGTCAGACGGCTTCACGATCTGCCGACAGCCAAACGCGGCAACTGCCAACAGACATGTGACGAGTGCAGCTATGGACCATCTCGACATTACGGTTACACCAGGTCAGGAACTTGTTTCTTCGTTCGTCAACTCATACAACTCGCGAGCCTGTTCCTTGGAGGTTTGGCCTCGCTGGGCGGTTGCAACGACTCGAAAAGTGCTGACCTTATCGCCGCGTCGAACCGTAAGTTCATCCCCTGGTTTTACTTGATGAGCAGGCTTGGCCGGAGTGCCATTAACTAAAACTAAACCGCGATCGCAAAGGTTCTGAGCAACGGTTCTTCTCGGACAAATCCGACTCGCTTTCAGGAACAGATCCAAACGCATGTAGTCGCCCGTAAGAAAATAGTTAAGCCGCAGATTAACGCGAATGAACGCAAATCAGAAAGCGATCTATTTTCTGATCCGTGTGCATCCGCCGTTATCTGCGGCTTATTCTTCTTCAAGCCAGGACGAACCTTACGGCTTCTTCTTGTCAGTCTTCTCAGTAGATTTCGCTGATGCAGGTGTCGCAAGCTTGAGCAAAGGCTCAACACTCGCCCGGTAAGAATCCGACAATTTGATGAACGCTTCGTTGCGCAACTTCTGCAAGTAGGCTTCGCGCTCTTTGGGCTGATGCTCGACCATCATCGCTTCGCGCACCTGATTCTCGTTGAACGTCGCTGCCGTTCCTGCCGGAGTCCGCTCGTCGACTCTCAGTATCTGATAACCCTCCTGGGTCTTGATTGGGTCAGTAACGCCTCCAACTTTAATATCTTTCACTGCAGCGGCAATGTCTTCGCGCAACGAAGGCACTTCAAAAGTTCCGACTTTGCCTTTATCCTGCGGCGCAGTCCGCAAGCCATTCTTTTCGCGTTCAGAATTCGACGCTGCCAGCGCGGCGAAATCAGCGCCCGCCCGCAGCTGCGCGACGAGTTCGCTTGCTCTCGCCTTCACCGCTGCGGCGTCTTTGTTCATTATGCTCAAATAAAGCTCCGACAGCGTAATCGACTCTCCCTTGCGAAACTTATCTTTATGAGCTTCGAAGTATTTCTTCACCTCGTCGGTGGAGAAGCCGAAGTAAAGGCGTCGATCAACTTCCTGTTGAAAGACCGCCTGCTTCATCATCTCCGCGCGCATCGTGGCCCTGATGGCGACCGGATCCATCTTGTTCTCTTTTAGTGCTATATCGAGTTTCTCGATAGAAGTGATGCCTTGTTCCCGTGCGACCTCCAGCATGCGAGCATTGACAGCTGCTTCGATCTCAGTCGCGAGGTCTAACTCTTTACCCTTTTGCAGCAACAGCTGTTCGTTAATCAGTATCGCGATTAGCTCCGGCTGTTTCTTCGCCGCCTCGGCGAGCGCCTGCTGTTCCGTCATGCCGTTTTGCTTGAGCGCTTCAATACGGTCTCTCGTTTCTCGTTTGAGGCGCGAGAGGGTAATGACGTCGTCGTTCACCTGTACGACAACTTCGTCAATAACCTGCATCTCACCTTCCTGCGCCATCGCGGGGAACGAGTTAGCGCCAATTAGCACAATCGCGAACAACAGCATGATCGCGCTGGATAGGGATTTAACTTTCACAATTTACTCCTAATAAAAATCGGTCTTTGTTATGGGGTTTCAGGTCTCTTGAATGTTCCGCGACGCGCGCAACCTCAGGCAAGACCAAACACCCCAAGTGGTCGAGAGCCCTAAGACCGCGTAAAGCTGCCCATTCTAATCGCTCGCTCGAAGCTGGAGCAACACGCCGTGCGCGACGTCGAGCACATTGTCCTGTTCATCCTCGGTTAACAGCAGCCGCAGAACTCCAGTCGGCGTAAAAACTGTCCCTTGTCGGTCTGTCATGAACTGCCGCAGGTTTTCGGGAGAAACTCGCGCTTTTTCACTGAATTTCAGGGCCACGCCATCGGGCGTTTTATCGATGGAAAGAACGCCAGTCTCTTCGGCCAAACGCCTTAAACGCGCATACGAAAACAGACGATCGACAGATAAGGGAATGCGACCGTAACGATCCTCGGTCTCTGTCCGGATAACCGACAGAATGGCCTCGTCACGAGCTGACGAAACGCGCTTGTAGGTCCTGAGCCGCTGTCCCATGTCGGCGATGTAATCGTCTGGAATGGCGACGTCGACGCCGAGATTCAGCGTAACACTCGTTTCGTCTTCTACCTGTTCGCCGCGCAGTTCAGCAACAGTACGCTCGAGCATTTGCGTGTAGAGGTCAAATCCGAGCGCCTCCATGTGGCCGGACTGTTGTCCGCCAAGCATGTTGCCGGCTCCACGCAGCTCAAGATCCAGCGCCGCTATACGAAATCCGGCACCCAAATCGGAAAACTCTCGAATGGCTGCCAAACGGCGTCGGGCAATAGGTGTTAGTTCTTGCTCACCTGGAATTAGTAGATAGGCATATGCGCGACGGTTTGAGCGGCCCACACGCCCGCGCAATTGATAAAGCTGAGAAAGACCGTATTGATCGGCGCGATTTATGATGATCGTGTTTGCCCGGGGGATGTCTATTCCGTTTTCAATGATGGTGGTGGCGACCAAAACGTCATACTTGTAATCGATGAAATCGAGCATCACCCGTTCCATGTCTTTCTCGTTCATCTGACCGTGCCCGATCGCGAGCCGGGCCTGTGGTACGAGCCGCTGCACCAGCGCCGCCACGGTTTCGATCGTTTCCACGCGGTTGTGAATGAAGAACACCTGGCCGCCTCTTGATAACTCGAGCTCAATCGCCGACTTGACTACATTGTCGGAAAACTGGACCACCTGGGTTTGAATTGCCAGTCGATCGCGAGGTGGTGTTTCGATCAACGACATGTCGCGCATGCCACTCAGCGACATGTTGAGTGTTCGGGGAATTGGTGTGGCCGATAGTGTCAGCACGTCGACGCGTTTCTTGAGATGTTTCAATCGTTCTTTGTGGACCACACCGAACCGCTGCTCTTCGTCCACCACTACAAGACCGAGATCTTTGAATTGCACGTCTTTCGAAAGCAGCCGGTGTGTGCCGATGATTACATCAACTTCTCCTGACGCGACTTTCGTAACTACTTCCTTCTGTTCCTTCGTGGAACGAAAGCGTGAAAGGAGTTCAACCTTTACTGGGAACGGCGCGAAGCGTGAGCGAAACGTGTCGTAGTGCTGATAGGCAAGCACGGTCGTCGGCGTCAGTATCACTGCCTGCTTGCCTTCCATAACTGACTTGAAAGCCGCGCGCATTGCGACTTCTGTTTTTCCATAACCCACATCGCCACACAGCAGACGATCCATGGGCACTGGTTCCTGCATGTCAGTCTTTACGTCTTCAATCGCCGTTTCCTGATCGGGCGTCAGTACAAATTGGAACCCATCTTCAAACTCCTGCTGCCATGGCGTGTCAGATCCAAAAGCGTAACCGCCTACAAGTTTGCGCTCTGCGTACAGGCGCAATAGTTCGTCAGCCATGTCGCGCATGGCCCGCTTGGCTTTCGCTTTTGTTTTTTGCCAGCCAAGACCACCGAGACGATCCAACTGTGGCTGGTGTCCTTCAGCACTCGAGTATCGCTGGACCAGATCAAGCCGTTCCACAGGGACGTACAACTTCGCATCATCGGCGTAGAACAGAAGCATGAACTCGCCTGTTGTTGGGCCGAGGTCAAGGGTTTGTAATCCGCCGAAGCGTGCGACGCCATGATCGATGTGAACTACAAAATCGCCGGGTCTTAAATCACGGAAGTCCGAAAGAAACGCCGCCGCTTTTGAACGACGACGCCGGCCTTCACCAGTCTGTCGCCTGCCATCAACACCGGCTCCTCTTCGTTCGACAGACTCGACTGCTTCGTCAAAAATATCCGACTCAACATGGACGATTAACTTCGATTTCGGCAGCTCAAATCCGCCGGTCAACCGACCGACGGTCACGACTACTGTCGCACCGCCGGCATCACCAGGCTCGGCAATCAGAGACAGCCGCGCTTCTATTTGATATTCACTGAGGATCTCACTGACGCGTTCAGCAACTCCGAGGCTAGGCATCACGAAAAGAACAGTTTCACCTTCTTCGGCTGCCGCACGAATATCAGAAACCAGATCGGCGATCCGGCCGTGGTATCGCAGCGCCGACTGAGCCGGCCATTCGGACTCCGCGGCGTTGTCGGCGATCGGAAAGAGAAACAGCGGCCGGCGTGTCGATCGCCCACGGCCGATCTGGACCTTCGGCGCTTCGGCATCGAGCGAGATCTCCTGATCGACCTCGGCGGCGGCGCGGCCAAGCGTTCGTAACTCAACTCGTTGCCGCGCTCCGATCAGGGTTCGCAGTTCTTCAACCGACAGGTACAAGTCTTCAGGCGGCAATGCGATGTCGTCGGCTTGATCGATTTCGTTGTAACGCCGCGAGAGTTCCTCGTAGTCGTCGCTTAGGTACGACTCGATGCCACCCGGTTCATCGACGACCAGTACCGCGTCTTTCAGATGTTCGAAGATGCTCGAGTTGCAATCCTTGATGATCGGAATCAACCATTCCCAACCCGCGAATGCTTCGCCCTCGTTGGCAAATGCCGTCCGGTCACGCAGTGAGCGAGCGTAGCGATCGTCGGTCCAACGCTCTTGAGCGGCCTCTGCCCAAAGTTGAAAGTCCTGGGCAGTGACTGACAGCTCGTGCATTGGTGGCACTTCGACAACTCGTAACTGGCCGGTGGAAAGTTGCGTCTCCGGATCAAACTCTCTTAGCGAATCGATCGTGTCGCCGAAGAACTCAATGCGGACGGGAGCACTCAGCCCCGGAGGCCATATGTCGACAATGCCGCCCCGCATTGAAAACTCGCCAACCGCCGACACCGGATCTTCACGCATGTAACCGGTAGCCATAAGCTTTTCGACTAGCACATCAGGCGGGATTTCAAGGTCGCGCTTTAGTACTGTTCCGTAATCAACGATCGCCGAAGGGTTGACAGTTTTTCTCGCGAGTGCGCGGGCGGTGAGCAAGACCAGGTCATGAGAATGTTGTCGCAAACGAAACAATGTCAGCGCTCGTTGTTCGAGCGTTTGCGCGTGAGGTGACACTCCGGCGTACGGATCGCTTTCAGAGGCGGGTAGAACCAATACCTCTTCGTTGCAGGTTTGCTTCCCCGACAACGCGCAATACCAGAACCTGAGATCGCGCTCCCATGGCTCAATATCGCGCGTCGACTGCGTGACAACAGCAAACGGCTTTCCCACCTCTCGTTGCAGGGCAGCGATGGCAAGCGCTCTGGCAGAACCTGCGACGAGACCACTGATTGAAATCACGCGCGCGCCGCGTCGCAATTGATCGAGGATTTGTTTGAACTCAGTCGAATCCTTAACGCGTTGCAGCGTGTTCTGTAATGCCGTCCCTGATTGGATAGTACTGCTCATAACGTAAAGCAAAGTGCGAAGTGCGAATAGCAAAGCGCCAAGGGCGAAGCGCCAAGTGCGAAGAGCAAAGGGCAAAGGGCGAAGCGTCCGCTTAGCTTCTAGCTCTTACCGCTTACCTCTTAGCTCTTACCGCTTACCCCTTACCTCTTACCTCTTAGCTCTTTGCCCCTTTCTGCATCCTCTCAATTAACGTCGTCGTTGATGCTCCACCAACAAAAGGCAATGCCACGACCTTGCCGCCTGCAGCTTCAACTTCTTCACGACCGTGGATCTGATCGAGTTCGTAGTCGCCACCTTTTACCAGTACGTCGGGAAGCAAATCAGTAATCAAACTGCGCGGCGACACGTCATCAAAGATCGTGACGTAGTCGACGCAACGGAGTGCCGCAAGGAGCTCCGCGCGTTCGCTTTCGTTTGTGATGGGCCGATCTGGCCCTTTCAGTTCACGCGTGGTTCGATCGCTGTTGATAGCCACAACAAGGGCGTCTCCCAACGCGCGCGCCGCTTCCAGATATCGCAAATGACCGACGTGCAAAAGGTCAAAAACGCCGTTCGTAAAAACAAGGCGCAGCCCTTCAGAGCGCAGACGTTTACGCACTCTGAGCATTTGATCCGGGCTCAGAATCTTGTTTGACATTGGTTCTGTAAAAGGTACCACGGGAGGAATGCTAAGAGCGAAGCGGGGGCCGGGGTTTGTGCCGAGTTTCGTGTTCAGTTCGTGTGATTTCGTGGATCGTTTTGTTTGTCCAGAAAAATAAAGACGATCCACCTAGTCACACGAACCAACACGAATCTCGTTACCACCAAATCGACTTTTGGGGCAAAGCTGGTAGTTGTTCTAATCTCCGGTTCAAAACCACTCAACTCTCCGCGCCTCCTCTGCGGGCTCGGCGTCTCTGCGGTTTCCTGGACGCTCGGAAATTTCAACAAGCCAGACACGAGATGCTATTCACTGATCCGTTGGTTTGTCCGGGAAGTCAAATTACACCGCGGAGACGCAGAGCACGCCGAGGACACCCAGAGAGTTGAGTAGTTCTGAATGATAAACTCCAGATCAGGACATTACTGACTTTGACGCAAAGCCCGCGCGGAACAGTGGTTTGTACTATAATCCGTCGACTTACCATGTCACTTCCGTTTCTTGAAGAAAACGATCAAACAGCTGCGCGTCGCGAGCACCTGGAAGCTTTGCGACACCTGGTAGGCAACGTCTATCCAAACAAATTCGAACGCAGCGAGATCATTGAACTCGGCCGAGAAGACACCATCTCAGCAATCGTCGAGAAGTTCCGAGCTTTTGAGCCGAAGGTTGGCAGCGACGGCAGACCTGGCGCGGAAGAGATCGAATTGGCCAACCAACAACTGAATCAATTCAACGTGCGACTCGCAGGAAGAATTGCTTCGCCGCCCCGGGTAATGGGCAAGGCCGCTTTCGTCCACCTCTCAGATGGCGTGTCGCGTTTGCAGCTCTACATCCGCCGTAGTGATGTCGCGGGAGTTCGTAACGACGCGGGCGGAGGCGACGTCGACGGCTGGTCCTTATTCGAATTGTTGGACCACGGAGACTTCATCGGCGTTGAAGGCTATCTATTCGTAACTAAGACCGGCGAATTGTCTGTGCACGTTCAGAAGCTTCAGTTTCTCGCAAAGGCGCTGCTGCCATTGCCGGACAAGATGCACGGCATTCACGATCCGGAGATTCGACAGCGACAGCGTTACGCAGATCTAATCGCGGGCAGCTTGAAACTTGAAAAGGACGGGGAGCTGACTCCCCGTGAAGTGTTTGAGCTTCGTTCACACGCAGTTCGGGAAATGCGTCGAATTCTTGAAGACCATGGCTACATCGAAGTTGAGACACCGATGTTGACCTCGCTGCCAACCGGCGCAGCAGCACGTCCCTTCAAAACGCATCACAACGCACTCGACATCGATCTGTATGCCCGTATCGCCCCGGAGCTATATCTGAAACGTTTGCTCGTTGGGGGATTTGAGAAGGTTTTCGAGCTTAATCGGAACTTCCGCAATGAGGGAATCTCAAGAGTTCACAATCCTGAATTCACGATGCTCGAGTTTTACTGGGCTTATGCAGACGTGAACCGGATGATGGACTTTTGTGAAGAGATGCTGCGTGCAGTTGTGTTTACTGTTCTGGGCCATACGCACGTCAGATTCGGTGAACATGACCTCGATTTCGGCCAGCCATTCAGGCGCGTGAAGATGCGCGAGAGTGTTGGGGATTTTAATGGCAATTACGACCAGCTACTCGAGCAATTTGAGTCGCACGTTGAGCCCACGCTTATTCAACCGACATTTATTACCGACTATCCGAAACCTATCTCGCCACTGTCCAAGGCGTCACCGGCCGACGCTTCGGTCGCAGAGCGATTTGAGTTGTTCATCAGCGGGGCTGAGATCGCCAACGGCTTCTCTGAATTAAATGATCCGCTCGAACAGTTTGAGCGGTTTAAGGACCAGGTGAAGCAACGCGAACGAGGCGATGAAGAAGCGATGCTGATGGATGAAGACTATCTACGTGCGTTGTCGTATGCCATGCCGCCGGCAGCGGGGATCGGCATCGGAATCGATCGCTTCGTTATGTTACTCACCAACAAGCAATCGATTCGCGATGTAATTCTATTTCCGCACATGAAACCGAAGAATGCCGCTCCTCAACCCGAAGAGTAATCAGCCGCAGATTTTCACAGATAAACGCAGATCAGATCTAAAGCTAATGCCTTTCTGATCTGCGATTATTTGTGTAAATCTGCGGCTAAGTTTTACTTGGGTGCGGAGGCTCTCTGGCGCAGGACCGTTAGCCGTTCTTCAGACCAGGAAAGATCCTGTCCGTCTTTTTTCACCAGCGCTACATATCGTTCCATCGCGTCCAACGCGCCTTTGAAGTTGCCCTGCTTCTCGCGAATGCGGCTGAGGTCCAGAAGGAACTGACCATTTTGGTCGCCGTAGGCTGCGACCGCGTTCGCAAACGCACCCTCAGCGAGTTTCAACTCACCCTTGCCCTCATAAATGCGCGCTAGATGGTAGTAGCCAATTGGATAGCGCGAGCCTTCGCGATTTACAACCGGCAACAAAGCCGTCATCGCTTCGTCGTTTCGCCTCAAGCCAATCAACAAGTAGCTCAACTCGAGATTGGCCGGCGCGAAGTACCCGTTCTCTCGAGCGATGACGCGCTGGTAATTGTCGATCGCTTCAGTCTTGTTGCCGCGTTCAGAAGCCGCGCGCGCTTTTTGAAGGAAACCAAAACTTGTCGGATCGAGCGTCAACGGTTTTGCCGAGTTACTTGACGACGACTTTGGTGAACCCGAAACTATTGCAGGCGTCGCGTCTTTCCCAACGGCACGCGATACCGCTCGAGTTTGCTCCACGGTAATTCTGCCCTCAGTCCCAGACCTTGCGAGCGACTGCGCGGCAGCCGCATGTTCTGGATCGACGGCAACCGCTCGCCGCCATTCACGAACGGCTAGATCCATCTCTCCGCGGGTCGCATATAAACGTCCGAGGTTATAGCTCGCTTCGGCGTAATGGAAGTTTTCCACCCGCAACGCTGATAAGAACGCTTCGCGTGCTTCGTCCCAACGACCAACTCGGAGTAATACGACTCCGAGATTATTCAGCGCGCGCGAGTAACTGCCTTTGCGTTGCTCGATCGCTTTCCGGTACGCATTAACCGCTTCATCGGTGTCGCCCAATCGCGCAAGTGCGTTTCCGGCGTTGTAAAAACCCTGAGGGTCGAACGCGTCCAAGCCTGTTAGTGAATGAAGCTCATTAACCGCTTCGACTTTCTTGCCGCTGCTCGCAAGTTCTTCTGCAAGCTGCAAACGAAGTCTGATTTGATCCTGGGGCGTTGGCGCGGCGTCGATCTGATCGCGCAAAGTCATGATTGGATCTGAGGGAGTAGCGCTCGCCGCTTCAGCCGGCAGGTCCGAATTCTTCTCCGCCGGCTTGGTATCGGCAGTTGTCGAAGCCGGTGATGGCGACTCAGCGGGCGATGGTGAATTAGCTGGCGACGGTCCCGGAGTAGCGACATTCGCCGGCCTCTCAGGCTTGCTTGTTTCGTTTTGTGTGGTTGCGTTTTCAGTCGCGGGACCAATGCGTCGCCCGCGCCCTGACGTTGGAGTGGGCGAAGCCGCAGGTTTTGCTTGCGAGGATGCCTTCCGTTTCGGCGTGGTCTTCTGCGCAACCGCGAGCGTGAAAGTAAAAGTAGATACGACTGCGAGGGCGACAAGCTTTTTGCGAATTCTCATAGATAAAAACTTCCGATAATGAGTTGCTGGAGATTGATTAGCGATGGAGGTCGGGAGCCTGGGTGCGAACATACTTCACAACGGTCCCACCAAAACCAACAGCCCAACCTTGTGTGCGTCCGGCGAAGAAGATGCGTTCCAGTGGATGGGCCGTACCACTTTGCTGGGTAGTCCAATGCATACCGGCGTCGTTCGTGTAGATGATTGTGCCTTCCGCTCCTACGGCCCAACCTTCCATCGCATCAAGAAACTTTACGTCGTACAGATCTGTTGAAACTCCAGAGTTCTGCATTTGCCACGTGCGACCACCGTTAACGGTTCGATAGATCGTGCCGCTACTGCCGACCGCCCAACCTAAACGATTGTCGACGAATGACGCAGCAGAAAAGCGAACGGCATTCTCGATCGCCTGCGGGAGTTTTGTTACATGCCACGTATCGCCGCCGTCAGCGGTTTGAATGATGGTTGCCCCTGCGCCCACTAACCAGCCGCGATCGTCATCGACAAAAATGCCGCCGAGAAGCAGGCGCCGTGTCGGCGAAGTTAGGCGTGTCCAGTTCGCGCCGCCATCTCGCGTGGAGTAAATCGATCCGGCCTCACCGAAGGCCCAGCCACGACCGCCACGAGTGAACACAACGCGAACGAGAGTAATGTTTATGTCAATGCCCTCAATGTCGATACGTTTCCAATGCTCGCCACCGTCTGTGGTTTGCAGTAGATACGTGCGCGGTTCGTTTTTTTCTTTGAGGTCGTAGAGGTTTTTCTCGCAGACAAGCCAACCGTTCTGTTCATCTGAGAAGTAAACATCACGGAGCACGTCTGTCGTCGCAGCTTTTGTTTGCCAGGTATTACCGCCGTCAATGGTAGCGAGGAGCGTTCCTTTGCTTCCGACGATCCATCCACGATCCTGATCCAAAAAGAAAACAGCGTGAAGCCACGCCATCGTGCCTGCACGCTGCTTGGCCCAACCAGGCGTCTGAGCGTTGATCTGTTGGGAAGGTAACAGGAGCAGGAGCAGCAGGCAGGAGCAGGAAAGAGTTGTAGTTTTAATGCGTTGAGTTTTTATGCGACGAATAAGAATCATGACGAGCTACTCGTTGTGTGCTCCTGCTTCTGCCCCCTGCTTCTGCCTCCTGTCTTTTACCAGCCACCCGTAAAGATCCGCGCGAAGCTAAGTACCGACGTTAAGCTCATGATCTTCTGAAACGTCTTGAACTTATTTCCCGGAACCATTATCTGGTCGCCGGGAACCAAATACGTGTTGTCTGGAGCTCGACCTTTGTAGATAGCCGAGACGTTTACTGCGATCGGCTGCAATGCGCCATCCGCTTGACGACGGAGGACAACGATCTTGCTCTTATCACCCGTCGGCAGCACGCCTCCTGCTTCCGCGATTGCTTCCGTCACGGTCATGCGGTGACTCATCAGTCGGATGCCCGGCTGGCCCACATCGCCAATGATGCTGTAGCGATACGAAGCTGCCTTATCGAGCGAAACAGTAACCTGCGGATCGATAATGTATTCGTCGTAGCGTTTCTTGATCTCTTCAGCTACCTGCTCGACAGTTTTTCCATTCACAAAAACGCCGCCCGGAATCAACGCCAACGAGATCCGTCCGCTTGGAGGAACTGTAATTGCCCCGCGCGAATACCGCTCCTGACCAAACACGCTGACTGAAATAACGTCTTCCGGACCCAGGCGGTACGTGCTGAAAAAATTGTTGTAGTAGGGAACAACCGCCGCTTCTTCAGAGATCTGTTCCTGACGGTTCGCCTGCGTGTCCTGCGGCACGTCGGCGGGAGTTCTGCTGTTGTCGTCAGGCTCCAGCCGATCACCACCAGTTGTAACTGGCGGCTTCTTCTTGTCCTTGTCCTGGCTTGGTGTCGTTGTTCGTTGTCGTGTCTTTTGCGGGTCAGTTTGCGACTGCGCCGAAGCCACGAGCGCTTGACCACCGAGCAGAAGTGCAAGCATTAGCACCGTTAGTGTGTTGTTCCGCTTCATCTCCAAACCTCCAAAAGAACCTTGCTTGTTTACTGAGCACCTCGACCAAACAGAATAATCTTGATCGTTTCAAACATGATGATGGCATCAAGAATCAAACTCTGGTTCTTGATGTAGTACAGATCGTACTGAAGCTTCTGTCGCGCGTCCTCGATCGATGCTCCATACGGATACTTGATTTGCGCCCAGCCTGTCAGACCTGGCTCGATCAGGTGGCGCTGTTCGTAGTAATTGATTTCCTCAGCAAGCTGAGCGACGAAGTGCGGCCGCTCCGGACGTGGTCCAACGAAATTCATTTCACCTTTGAGTATGTTCCAGAACTGCGGAATCTCGTCGATACGTACTTTCCGAATTACGCGACCCACACGTGTGGTTCGGTCATCGTCCTTGCTCGCCCAAACCGGTCCAGCCTTTTCCGCATCAAGCCTCATCGAACGGAATTTCGCCAGAACGAACGCGTGTCCGTTCTTGCCAACTCTTTCCTGCTTGTAGAACACAGGACCACGCGAATCAATTTTGATCAGAATCGCAGTCACAATGACGATCGGCAGTGAAACAATCAGGCCAATTAATGCCGCGAAACGGTGGGCAGCAGTGCGAGTAACCGCCGCCAACTTCGCTTGTCGCCCACGTCCACTGAATATCAGCCACGAAGGCCTGAGCATGCTTAGCGAAACACGACCGGTCAGGCGCTCATAAAACGAAGCACCTTCTTCGATTGAGACTTCGCCAGTCAGACTCAACTGCAAGAGTTTATCGGTGGGCAACTGTCCGCGCCTTTCGCCCATAGCGACTACGATTCGATCGATGCCTTCGCGTTTTACGATGTCGCCAAGTTGTTCAGTCAACCCGATCACGCGCGGATTTATCAGACTTTTGCCAAGCAATTCGGAATCAGTACCAACAAAGCCGACAATGCGATAACCCGCGTCGGGTCGATTGAGAACTTCGCGGGCAACTTCAACCGCCAGGTTCCCAGAGCCGACGATTAGGATTCGTTGGCCGAAATCGGGGTGGCCCAATAACCAGTGAATCGATACTCGCCAACCCACCATCAAGCCGAGCGCCAGCGGCAGGGCGATCAAAGAAATGCTGCGGCCCAGCATTAGCGGCGGGTATGCGTAAAAAGACAACGCCAAGGCGACCCATGCTAAACCGAGCGCTTGGATCAAACGCAGGACCAACTCACGCCGGTCGTGCATCACAACGAAGTCGTAAAGGTCGAAGAGATAAAAAGCTGACAGGCAGAAGAACGTAACGAGCGCGGCTTTCCAGTAACCCAGTTTTGTAATCAGTTCGTACGGCGCACCTTCAATGCCGGTGCGCAGGTACACGGCGCCGATGATTGAGCCGAACACTAGCGTCGCTTCGGCCAATATCAGTAACCAAGTTCGTCCATT
>DATJKB010000627.1:0-8393 GCA_035491875.1 Pyrinomonadaceae bacterium
GCCAGCTTTGCATTCCCTCCCGGAAGTAACGATCAGGTCGATCTTCTCGTGCCTTTTCAATTCGATACCGCGAACCCCGGGAGTCGTGGTTCCCACTTCCTGTCAGTGATTGGCAGGTTGAAACCAGGCGTGTCTGCCGACCAGGCGCGGAGCGAAATGACGAGCTTGATGGCTGGCTGGAAGAGTGAGGGTCGAGCGCAGCATCTACTCAACCCTCAAGGCCACCCCGTGATAATGCTTGGTCTTCACGAAGACGTTGTTGGCTCAGCTCGCAAAGCGGTGTGGCTGCTCATGGCTGCGGTTGGTTTTGTTTTGCTGATTGCGTGCGTGAACGTGGCGAACCTGTTGCTGGCTCGCGCGGAATCACGTCATCGCGAGTTTGCAGTCCGTCTCGCACTGGGCGCTGGTGTGAAACGAATGGTGCGGCAATTCGTGGCCGAGGGTTTCGTTCTTGTTTTGCTCGCTTCAGTTCTCGGCGTAGCGCTGGCATTTGCGGGGTTGAAGATCCTGCTATTGTTTGCGCCCGATAGTGTGCCCCGTACCGAGGAGATCGGCGTTGGTTTTCCTGTACTCGCCTTTACCATCGCAGTCGCAATTGTCGCTGTCTTTCTCTTTGGTCTGGCGCCACTAGCTCAAGTCAGTGAACGGAACCTGGCCAACTGGATTCGCGGCGCCGGGCAACGCGCAATCCGAGGAGGAGGGCAGGCGCTCCGAAAGGGCCTTGTAGTTACAGAGATTGCCCTCGCAGTGATCCTCGTTATCGGCTCCGGCTTGATGATTCGCGCTTTCTGGAAGTTGCAACAAGTCAATACGGGCTTTGATCCCGCAGGCGTTGTGAGCTTCAGCTTGAATCTCCCGACAGCCAAATACAAGAGTCCCGAACGCCTCCAGTTTGTGGACTCGGTCGAGCAGAAACTCAGGACTATTCCCGGTGTGGCTTCAGTCTCCATGACAACAGGACTACCTCCGTTACGCCGCATCAATGCTAACGACACCGAAATTGAAGGCTACCAGCCAACACCCGATGGCCCGGCTCAGAACGTCGACTACTGGAATATCGTTGGCAACGACTACTTCCAGACGATGAAGATCCGGTTGTTGGAGGGGCGCACCTTTGAGCCGCAGGACGACAACCCAAACGCAATGAAGGTTGTCATTGTCAACCAGGCGCTCGCGAAAAGGTTTTGGAAGGGAAGTCCGATTGGCCGTCGTGTGAATCCGGGTTTTTCCGATCCCAAAGTCTGGCTCACGATCGTCGGCGTGGTTGAAGACACCAAGAACGCTGGTATGGATAAGCCCGCTGGCCCTGAACTTTACTTTCAGATGCGACAAGTGAATCAGTTTCTCGGGCCGAACGTGAATTTTGTCGTCCGCGGCTCGAATGATTCCGTGGCGCTGGAAAGCTCGATACGCAATGTCGTTCGTGAGCTGGATCCGACCCTGCCGGTCTACAATCTCTGGTCCATGAATGAAGTGGTGTCGAAGTCGATGGTCCAACCACGCTTCCTCGCGCTACTGCTGGCTACGTTCTCAGGTATCGCGCTGTTCCTGGCGGCGATTGGTATTTACGGCGTGATGGCTTATTCGGTGGCGCAGCGCACGCAAGAGATAGGAGTACGAATGGCGCTGGGGGCGCGACCACTTCACGTGTTGCGACTCGTGTTCGGACAGAGCATGGGCATGTTGCTCATCGGCACGGTCATAGGGTTAGCAGGCGCATTTGCACTGACGAGATTCATGCGCACACTGCTGTTCGAAATAACGGCGACTGACCCGCTGACCTATGTAAGTGTGATTGGGTTGCTTACTGTCGTTGCGCTGCTGGCTTGCTACATACCGGCGCGTCGTGCAGCGAAGGTTGATCCCTTGATTGCTTTGAGATACGAATAAGGTTAAAACGCAATTAGAATTGAGAGGTGAAGGAACATGATGATGGTAAAGGCATTGCTTACGGGCGTGATGATGTTGGCCGGCACAGCGTCGTGTACAGGGCTCACCACGGGGACCGCGCAGAGGGATGACTTTCGGGAGCGCGACGAAATTAACGGGACCTACCAACTGGCGCCAGGAGCGCGCGTTGAAGTGTCGAGCATTCGTGGCCCCGTAGAAATCGTCAATGCGGACACCGCAATGGCGGAGGTGCAAATCATCCGTACAGCACGAACTCGTGCGGACCTCGAATATCACAAAATTGAAGTCGAACATGTGGGGAACAGTCTTGTTGTGCGTGGGGTGCAGGAGCCTGAAGGGCGCCGCCGGGACAATATCCGAGTAAACCATCATGTCATACTCAAGCTCCCTCGACGCATCGATCTGTCAGTCAATAGTGTTAGTGGCTGGATCAAAGTCGGCGACGTTGACGGCGAGATTCATGTGAACAGTATTAGTGGTTCTACCAATATCGGAAACGTCGGTGGCAAACTACAAGTAAGCAGCGTCAGTGGAAGTCTCGAAGTTGGAAACGTGGGCGAGGAGGCGCGATTGAACAGCATCAGTGGCAAAGTCCGACTTGGTACGGTTAATGGCTACCTTAACGTATCGAGTGTTAGCGGTTCGCTGAATGCCGTGCTTGTTAGCCTGAGTCCGCGAGGCCTTCACATCAACAGCGTGAGTGGCTCCATTGAGATTGCGTTCAACAGCGAACTCAACGCAGACTTCACTGCTGAAAGTGTTAGTGGGGAGGTCTACCTCGACGTGCCTAACGTCCTTCGGGATAGTGAAGAGAAGTCGTCCACCGTCCGCGCACGCATCGGTGGCGGAGGTGTGCCCATTACGATCTCAAGCGTGTCGGGCAATATTCGATTGAGGCGAAGTTAGCACATCTTTTCCGACATGAGTCGGGTTCCAGGAATGCGCTTCACCGCGCCTCCTGCCGACTCCACAAAGCTCGCTGTGAAGTAGCCTCACTCGAAAGCCCACCTCACGAAACGACTAGGGCTGCACAGCCGGCGGGACGAACAAGGCATCATCTACCGCCACATTGCGTTTGATGTCGGCAAACGTGCGCGTCCAGCTGTCGTAGGTATCGATCGCCGACCGGCGAATGATGAATGGCAACTTCACGCCATCGACGTCGCGATAATCTTCAAAGTCAGTCTGTTCCGGAATCGGCAGAACGGCGCCGTGGTTAATGGCAATCCTTCTTCGCAAGAGGCCGGTCTCTGCGTCGAAGTAATACTTGAAGGTTGTTTCCGGAGTCGACCTCATCACCACCCACATCTCGCGCCCATCAGTTTTCTCCATGCCTTCGAACTGCATTCCGGGCACATGCGTAACCTTGACTGCACTGAACACTTCTTCCAAACCACGCCGCGCAGTTGCTGTCTGTGCTGCTGTGAGCGTTTGCAGTTTCGTTCCATTCAAGACCCAGCCCTTATCGCCAGCTGCAGCTTGCCGAATAGTCGTTTGTGGCAGAGTCATCACGTTAAGAATTTTGTCAGGAGCAGACCAGGTGATTTCGTTTGGCCAGTTCCGGTTCTGCGAAGCCACGCGCGTCCCTTTCATGACAAGTGTCTTGGTGCCGGCCGCTTTCGGACCGCCGATGGCCTGAACGTAACGCGCGAATATCTCATCTACTGACGGGTGCGGGCGAGGCGCCGCCGGCCCTATGGGGGCCGGGTAAAGCAAGCCTTCATGTCCCGATTTCGCGACCGGCATCGACGGCAAACTTTTGGGAGTTCTCTGGCCGCGGTGACAGGTGTGGCAGGTCACAGCATTCGACCCGAAATCGACTTTGTTTGATCCGTTAATCAATAGGACCATCTGCAACATGCGGCGGGCGGTCTGCTTCTCAGGCTTATCATCGCTCTCCCAAACCCAGTTGATTTGGTTGGTCTTTGGATCCCTGCCGTTCGTGACGTGGCAGAACGTGCAATTCTCGCCGAGCGACACGGCTATGAAATTCATCGTTTGATAAAGTTCCGCCTCTCGTAATCCTTTGAGCACCTGAAGATTTTTGAACGTTCGCTCGGCTTGTGCACCCTGCGGTGTGAAAGCCGCCTCCTCCGCGCGACTCACCAACGTTAGTGAGATCGCGCCTAAAAAAACGGCAAGTATGATGAGAATGCGAACTCTGTTTTCATGTGACATCGATGATCCTCCTCTGACCTGGAATCGTAATCGAAATTCGAGGCAGCGTGCGCGGGAAAGGCGTCGAACACAATTTGCTTTTTCGACCGTCTGAACGGCAGCAACAGACACAAAAGGACCAGGGACGTGCGCAAGCGCCGGGGTTACAAAGAGAAAACGCAAATGCGCGGGTTGAAGTTCGTAGGTTATTGGAATGGTTGGTGCCGGGGGGAGAGTGAAAATCACGAACATAGACAGTGGTGACTTCGTTGATCAAAATGGCACGCACAGGTTTGTTTTCCCTTTAAGATAGCGCGGGATGAAAACCTACCTCCAAATCTTCCGGTTCGGGTTAATTGTTCTTACTGTTGCAACCATTTTTATTTTCCGTGACCAGATCGCGTCAGGGCAGGAATCGCAAGAGTCGTCGGCGCCGCGCGTTGAACTCCTCACCATGAATGACAGCAAGCCGAATCTGAGCGCTACTGGCGAGGGAATCACGTCCTACAAGATCGGCGATCTTTACAACCGAGGCTCGACGCGCATAACGCTTCTTAAGGCAGCCGAAGCGCGATTTAAAATCGAGCTTCCAATTGGTTACAGCGTTTTTAATAACCTGGTTTATGTCGTTGAGACGAATGCGGTATTCACAGGTCCGACCGACATAACTTTCAAGCTGCCATCAGCAAGCACCAAAGAGACTTTCAATCAACTTCGGGTCCTGTACGCACGACATGACCTCGCTGACCCAAACGTCCCAAAGTGGATCGATGCGACCTTTGCCAATGATGTTTTGCAGCACGCAAGAGGTTGGTTGTCAGAAGCAGAAATCAAACAACGATTGCGAGATTTCGGGACGCGAACCCTTCATGCAGTAACGCCAGAGGATGAGCCGCTCGTCATGATTGTGGCCCTGCTGGATCCGACCAAGGTGCGCGACAAAATGACTGCCGATCTGGTAGTTAACGGAACAGCAACTGAGCAAGTGACGGAAGGCAGATCGGTTACTTACGAACTGAAGATCACGAATAAAGGACCCGATGCCGCCAGTGCGATTTCTCTGCACACAACTCCGAGTTTTTCGTTTGTTTCCGTAAATGCGAGTGCGGGTAAGTGCAGTATGGCAGGCCAGAACGTGTACTGTAAGTTTCCTGAATTGAAAAAGGATCGCACGATCGAGGTAAAGATCGTCGAGCGTTGTGGGTGGAAGCATCATTTCCCCAACGGACCGCCGGGCTATGAGACACCCACCACCATGGTGAGAAAAGTCATCACGGTTGGCGCCACCGAACACGATCCTTTCGTGGAAAACAACGAGTTGAATTTGACCACGGAAGTATTTCCCGATTCGAATAAGGCTCCAACTATCGAAATCTTGAGTCCAACGCTTTTCCAACAATTTCAAGGTCCGAAAGCGGCAGTTCCGCTTCGATTCAAAGCGTCTGATCCTGATGGGTTCATCAAGACAGTTGAGTTGTTCACTCACTCCATGCAATCACTTCCCCTTAAGTCATTGGGCGAGCCGACGCTGCAGTCTGATGGAGAGTACGAACTGATTTATAAAGACGCACCATTCGGCAGAAACTGGGTCCTGATCGTTGCAACCGACAATTTAGGCCGTGTCGAAACCGCTGAAGCCCCGGAGTTTTTCATAAATGGAACATCCAGAGTTGAAATCATCAATCCGAAGGCAGGAGACAAACTTAGCCTCGTAGACGGTGAGTTTGCAGTCACGATACATGCAAGCAATCCCACCGGGTCGCTGAAAAAAGTTTCACTGGATGTTTGGAATTCGGATGCGACCGCCATTGGAAATGACGATTACGTGGTGAAGTTGAACTTTTGTTATCGACGCTGCCGGTTGCAAGCAATCGCAATTGACGAGAACGGCGTTGAGACGCGTTCTGACTACGTTGAATTTACGATGATGAAGCCGCCTTCAGCGGCCCTCCGGTGGTTTGACGGCGAATACTCGCGCGAGTTGGAGGCTGGTAAGCCGTTCAAGGTAAGTGAACTTATCCTGTTGGCGTGCGCGGACCATCCGGACGTCGGTAACGATGCAAAGATCTCAAAGCTTGAAATCTTTGCGAACGGGTTTCGTGTTTGTATCGACGATTCACCTGTCCTTGGTTTTGGCGGGGAATGTATTTGGAAGCCATCTCCAGGCAAATACAAACTTCAAACTGTAGCAACTGATGAAGATGGTGCCGTAGGTAAATCCGATGAGATTGAAATAGTAATCGAGAGACCCTAGTCACCGTGTCTCCGCGTCGCCCCGTCTCCGTGTCGGGCTTTCATCCTTCATCCTTCAATTTGTAGCGCCATCAAACCTTGCGGTCCGGCGGCCATCGGCATAGACTCATGCCCCCCGCAAATCCGTAAACCTCAGCCTCAGGAGGAAAAATGAAAACACTACTTTGTTTGCTGCTGTTGTCGGCACCCATCGCCGCTCAAGTCGCACCCGACGCCACTCTTCTTTTAGGTGGACCAATTACAGTTTCAGAGTACAAATTGCCCGCGGCTATCGATCCGGTTCTGTCCACGGATCTCGCAACGGAACTTTGGGCACGAGTCTATCGGCCTGCAAGTCTAGGAAGTTCAACACACGCGCTTCTAGTTTTGCTCCATGGCAACCACGCCACGTGTGGACGGATTGCCGGACCGGGCGAACACTTTGACATCAACGTTCAATACACATTCACGGGTACGTGCCCCGCCGGTTTCATACCCATTCCGAACCATGCTGGATATGGCTACTTCGCAGAGCGTTTGGCGAGTCTCGGCTATATCGTCGTATCCATTAACGCGAACAGAGGCGTTACTGCAGCGCCCGGAGTTGTCGGTGATGCTGGGTTGAACCTTCGTCGCGGCCGGTTGGTGTTACGTCACCTTCAACTGCTAAGCAAGTGGAACTCCGGCGCGGAAACTCCTCCCGCCGGGCTTAATGACCTGGTTGGAAAAATCGATTTCAGCCACGTTGGTCTGCTGGGACACTCACGTGGTGGTGAGGGCATGCGTGCAGCATACAATCTTTATGCGAGCGACCCCGGCGGCACCAACTGGCAAGCTCTTATTGGCCCAGTCACTTTCGAGGGCATCTTTGAGATTGGACCCGTAGACCGACAAACCGCATTGACTTTGAATGCGTTGGGCACGGCGTGGAACGTACTGCTACCCATGTGCGATGGTGATGTGTTTAACCTTCAGGGTGTGCGGCCCTTCGATCGAATGTTAAGGGTAACCTCCGAGTCCCCGGCTCGGCAGAAATCTACGTTCACCGTGTGGGGAGCGAATCACAATTTCTACAACACCGAATGGCAGTTGAGTGATTCGGCTGGCTGTTTCGCTAACCAACGATTGTTCGATCACGTTGGCGGATCAGCAGATGAACGCACGACAGCTCTTTCGAGCACCGTGGCGTTTTTCGTTGCCAACGTAGGGGCTACGAAGCTTCCCGAATACAACCGCAATTTCAATCCGCAATTCGAGCTGCCGGCATCGCTCACGAGCATTACCAGAATCGATCGAGGTTACACTGATTCACCCGATTCATCGTTCACTTCGGTCTTCGATGACTTCACCGGTCCGACCGGTTTCAATAGCCATGGACCGGCTAACGCTGCCGTCAACGTTTCTCAAATTCATGGTCAGGTTGCGAACCATGACCCGTTGTTCCAGCGTGCGGCTTTGGTTTCGTGGAATGGCGCCGGGGCTGATACTTTTTTCCAAAGTAACTGGACGAACCCGGGCAGCGGCGTAAACGTAAGTTCGTTTGGCACGATTGATTTTCGCGTGTCAAGGCAATGCGCCAATCCACTGGACCTTCTCTGCACCAAACAGTCTAACTGGTTCAATTTCGAAACAAACTTTTCGGTCCGTCTAGTAGCAGGAGACGGAACTCTTTCCAACGCGGTGCAACTTAGCGACTATCTTTCTTTGACTGGACCGGTTGGTAGCCTTGTTTTCGGTTTCGGAACAGCGGGACATCCGATCCTGCAAACGGCGCGAATTCCGCTCACGGCGTTCGGCAATAGCTCGATCGTGAACAACTTGCGCGGTGTGCGGTTCACCTTTGATGACACCCGACGCGATGAGATCTACATCGCAAACATTCAACTATCACAACTCAATGGCCTGTTGGCGCCCGCTCACGCGTCGCCATCGCTGCTGCCCATCGCTGATACACTCATCGATACCGCAAACAGCGCAAATGATGTCAACAAGATCAAATCGATCCGATCGGTCCAATCCGGAAGCGGTCCGAACGGTGTTGAAATTGAGTTGACCAGCAATCGCGAGTTTTTGCCGCAGGGTGAAATGCTAAC
>DATJKB010000628.1:0-5387 GCA_035491875.1 Pyrinomonadaceae bacterium
CGGACCAGGCGGTCTGTTCGCCGCCGTCTCTGGCGCGCTCTTCGATGCTCACAAGTTTATTCCTCAAGTGATGGAGTCTGGTGCAGCAGGGGTAATCTCTGAAAAACCTGCGCCTGATAGCTTCAATGGCGTGTGGCTGCAGGTGGACAACATTCGTCGAGCGATGGCCCAGGTCGCCGCCGAAGTTCAGCATCATCCATCGCGCGAGTTGAATCTCGTCGGCATTACAGGCACCAACGGAAAAACAACGACGGCCTATTTGATCGCATCGATCCCCGAAGCTGCTGGAGAACTCGTGGCGATGACCGGTACCGTTGAGTATCGACTCGGTAAAGAGCGCTTCAAGGCTGATCGAACCACGCCCGAAGCGACTGACATGCAGCGACTCTTAAGACAGGCGGTTCAGATCGGTTGTCGAACAGCCGTCATGGAGTGCTCGTCACAGGCGATGGATTTTCACCGGTGCGACGAGCTGGAGTATGCGGTTGCGGTGTTTAGCAATCTCACGCGCGACCATCTCGACTATCACAAGACGATGGAAAACTACTGGTTTGCGAAACAACGGTTGTTCGATGGTCGTTTAGGATCGCGGCCGAAAAAGTCGGTCATCAATATCGACGACCCGTATGGGAAGGAATTGGCGGAGTCGCTGGACAAAGATGGTCTTGAAGTCATTCGTTACGCTGTGAAGGCCGATGCACAGGTCACTGCGAAGAAACCGGAGTTTTCCCTGGAAGGAATGCGGTTTCAGTTAAAGACACCCGCGGGCGAGATGTCGTTTCATTCGCCGCTCGTGGGCCAGCCGCATATTTACAACACTCTCGCCGCAGTGGCTTCAGGGCTTGCACTTGGATACGACCTGGATGTGATCAGCCGTGCGCTGGAGAAGTGTAGCGGTGCGCCCGGGCGTTTCGAACGGGTGGAACATGATCGAGGGTTCGCCGTCGTGGTTGATTATGCGCATTCAGACGATGCTCTCCTGAACGTGTTGCGAACTGCGCAGGAAGTTGTTGTGGGTAAGATCATCACGGTATTTGGTTGTGGGGGCGACCGCGATCGTTCGAAGCGCGCGCCCATGGGTGAAGCGGCGGGAAGTTTGAGTGATGTAGTGATCCTGACGTCCGACAATCCACGGACAGAAGATCCCGAACAAATTCTCTGCGATGCGGAGGAGGGAATTAGAAAGACTGGTAAGCCTTACCGAAAGATTGCCGATCGACGCGAAGCGATCCACGAGGCGATCAATCAAGCACAGAAAGGCGATCTAGTGTTAATTGCCGGAAAGGGTCACGAAGACTATCAAATACTGGGGCGGGAAGTATTCCATTTCGACGATCGCGAAGTTGCACGGGAAGCATTGGGAATGTTCGATACAGTTTGATATTCGATTCGCCTCGGCTTGTCGCTGAGTTTCGGAAGGATCAGGTTAAAGGAAATGCGTCAACAAATGTCCGATATGCTTCAGGAAGCTCTGATCAAGTCGAGCGACTATTCAGTACCGTCCGCGGTAGCGGATGGCCACCACTCAAGCGACGATATTAGTAGCACCTGTATGCTCATGACGTTGACTCGTGGCCATCCGCTACCGCGGACGGTACTGAATACCCACTTGATCAGAGGTTCCTTCAGCTTGTCGTCGTGATGCGGAGAGTCCAACCAACATCGCAGCTTGAACTATCCGCATCACACGACAAGCTGAAGCATATCGGACATCTTAATAGCAATGCGATTCTTTAAAGTGATCATATGGCTTGGTTTGGTAGGAGCGATCTGGGCGGTCGTGATCTACTTTAAGTCGCCATCAAGACATGTACAGGCCGTCCCAGAAACACAGTCGTCCTTACGCGAAGGGGAAGCACCGACGGGAAACTATGCTGCTCCAGTAACACTGGCGACTTTGAAGAATCGAAGTATTACTGAAGGTAGTGGGCTCGCAGCTTCAAAGGCGAACCCCGGTCTCTATTGGACGCATAACGACTCAGGAAATGGCCCACTGATCTATGCATTCGACGCGAGTGGAGCGTCGCGAGGTGTGTGGCAACTCCCGGCTGCGTCATGCAAGGATTGGGAGGATATCGCGGTTGGGCCTGGTCCACAGGCTGGCAAATCTTATATTTACATCGGCGACATCGGCGACAACGAGGCGATGCGGGCAGACGTAGTTGTGTATCGCGTGCCGGAACCGACCGTCGCAGTTGCAGATGCTTCCTCAAGCAAGGCGAAACCGTTAACCACAGAACCGATCGAAGTCTTTCGTTTTCGCTATCCTGATGGAAAACACGACGCCGAGACTTTGTTGGTCCATCCGCAAACCGGCAACCTCTATATCGTGACGAAGGTGTTGTTGGAGAATCCTGGACTCTATGAGGCCGCGGCACCTTTGAGCCCTGTGGTGACAACTACGTTGAAGCGTCGCGGCAGTCTGGCGATTCCGAGTTTGTTAGGTGGTTTTATCACCGGTGGAACTATTTCATCCGATGGAACGCGCGTCGCTCTTTGTGATTACTTCCAGGCTTATGAGCTTGTGTTGCCCAGGGGCGAGACATCTTTTGACGCGATCTGGAAGCAGTCGTTTGTGACGATTAATTTGGGAAAACGAAAGCAGGGCGAAGCCATCACCTATCGCCTGGATAATAAGGCGCTACTCGCAACGAGCGAAGGAAGGTTCTCACCGATCATTCAGGTCGTAAGAAAGTAATCAGCCGCAGATTTTCACAGCTCAACGCAGATAAGAACTAAGAGGGGAAAAGGGGAAGAGGGGAAGCGGGAAAAAGGGGAAGCGGAGGTCATTCGTTGTCCGAATGCGCTTTTTGCCTTTTCCCTTTTTCCCTCTTCCCCTTTTCCCCTCTTAGTTCTTATCTGCGTTCACCTGCGAAAATCTGCGGCTGGTTTTCCTACTCTGCCTACTGCTCCTGCTCGCGCTCCGTGTACTTTGGCGTTCCGCCCGTCCTTCGATTATGTCTTTCCCAATAAAGATAAACCGGTAATCCAAGCAGTATCAGCGCGACTCCGATTGAAGATTGAAGAGGCGTGTTCCAGATCGTTGTAAGGATCAGCCACGTCGTTACGATCAAGAAGAGGATTGGAACGACGGGATAGCCGATGGTTCGATATGGTCGAGGCGCGTCAGGCATGCGACGGCGAAAGATAAAAACAGAGCCCGCGACAAGTGCATAGAACATCGTTAATGCAAACACCGCGACGTCCGTCAAGATGTCGTACGATCCAGCGAGCACCAGTACGCCCGCCCAGATTCCCTGAACAATCAGTGGTCGCACGGGTACATGCGTCCGGGTTGATAATTTCCCCAACCCTTGGAACACCAAGCGATCCTGCGCCAACGCATAAGGAACTCGAGCGGTCGCCAGCATTGAAGACTGCAGCGCGCCAAACGAAGAAGTCATCATCGCAGCCGCCATCAGCGTGACCGCAGTTGAGCCTAATATTCTTCTAACCACTTCAGCCGCTGTTGAAGATGCCGCTGGAACACTTGCAACTTCAGTCGGCGAAAGTACGTGATAATACGAAACGTTCACGAATACGTAGACCGCCATCACCAGCAGCATGCTACCGATTAGTGCAAGTGGTATGTTCCGTTCGGGCCGCTTAATTTCCCCGGCCATAAACGTCACATTGTTCCAACCGTCGTACGCCCACAATGCGCCGAGCATTGCTGCTGCGAGTCCTGCAAATCCGCCCCCTGTTACCGCAACTGCTTCGCAAGTACCGCCAGTATTCGCTTGCGACAGGTGACCCCAATCGCCGCCGCTATACACGAACGCGACTGTCCCTACGCCTACAAGCACCAGCACCTTTATGACCGTGAGGGCTGTGGCGACGCCGCCGCTAACTCGTACAGCCGCGGAGTTGATAACTGTGGTTACGAGAATTGCAGCAAGGGCCACAACTTGAAGCCGACCAAAACTGATCGTGTGACCACCGATGACATATTGGTAGTAGACGGGTTTAAGAGCACCGCCGAGGAGGTCGTTCAGAAAGATGGCGAACCCAACTGCGAGTGCGGCAGCTGAAGCCGTGCGTGCGATGACAAACTGAGTCCACCCGTAAAGAAATCCACCTGCACGACCGTAAGCGTCGCGTATGATTCCGTATTCACCAGCCGCTCTCGGCATCATCGCTAGAAGTTCGGCGTAGGTGAGCGCGCCGGCAAGCGACAAGAGTCCGGCAAACACCCAGACCATTAGCGCTTTCCCAGGCGTAACGATGTTGCATGTCATCACGCGTGCTTTCAGGAACACACCGGTGCCGATGACATTAGAAACGTTGACGGAGATCGCGGCGACTAGACCAAGACCGCGGATTAGTTGGACGGTTTGTGGTTGCATTAGGGTTTTGAAACGTTTTACTGGGAGCGCGGACGTCCTCGTCCGCAAACGCGCGTCAGCGCGCATTCATTTTCGCGCTTCGCGCTCAGTTGCGGACGAGACGTCCGCGCTCCCAGTTAGATGTTGAACGTGTAGTTACCAAATATCGCTAACGATTAATTCTTCGTAGGTGTCGCGCTTTCGAATCAGATCGACTCTCTGATTTTCACCGACCAGGACAGCAGCCGGCAGTGGCCTTCCGTTGTAATGAAACATCTGGGCCAGGGAATAGGCGCCGCAATTCAACAGGGCCAGCACTTCATTCGGCTGAACGTTCGCCGGGAGCTTTCGATAGTCAGGCAAACGCCCTTCACGTTCAATATCAAAATACACATCGCCTGAATCACACAATGGACCAGCTACCTTGTAGTCGTTGTCGTAACTCTCTGCGGCACGCGATGCGGAGATCAGATGGTAGTACCACTTGTAATTATTCATCGACAGCATAATGTTGTAGCCAGCATCGGTGAGCAGCCACACATCTGACGTTTCCGGTCGAGTCTTGATGTTGCGAACAGTAGTCAGAACCAAACCAGCATCAGCAATGATGCTTCGTCCAGGCTCCAGCAGAATCGTCACCTGATCCAGCAGGTGTTCCGCGCCAGCTGCGCGCGCCGATTCACGCGCCACTCGCAAGGCTTCTCTCAACACATCAACTGGCTCGAGTTCGGCGCCTAACATGTCGCGCTCATGTTCCGGCAACTGATCCGCCTGGGTACGATCGCGAAGATAATTAACCGGAATGCCACCACCGAGATTGATGTGCTCGAGCGTGTGACCGGTCTCGCGGTGAATTGTGACCAGGTGTTCCCACATGCTTCTAAATGCTTCGGCGAATGGCTCGACGTCGGGTGTCTGCGATCCGACGTGAATATGAATGCCGCATACGTGAACTTTGTCCGGATTCTGAAGCCCACGCCTAAACGCCGACAAAACTTCGGAAGAGGAGATGCCAAACTTTGACGTCAGCAGTGCCGTTTGCAGTCCGAGATGCGAACGAGT
>DATJKB010000629.1:0-4189 GCA_035491875.1 Pyrinomonadaceae bacterium
ACCGACGGCATTGCCGTAGAAAAAGTTCTTGGTGAAGAAGGGAAGAATGCCAATCTGGATGTCGCAGCGGCTGAATTCACTTCGTTGGTTCGCAATGCACAGCGTGCCGGAAACGACATCGGCCTCGGTGGCCTGCGAGAGATGGTTGTAGCTCTCGAGTCAGCGACGATTGTTATGCGCGTGTTGAGTCGCGACTATTTTGTTGTGCTCGCGTTGAGTCCGCACGGCAATCTCGGTCGCGGTCGTTTTGAGTTACGCAAAGCTGAATTGAAACTCGCCAAAGAGTTCGCGTTGTAACAAGCGGCTTCGCCCTTAATGGGGACACTATGAAACGAACACTTTCCTGGTCATTGCTTGTCGCAACGATCACCCTGCTCGGCTTCTGCAACGAAGTCCGGGCAGCTTCTTTTTACGGGAAAGTCATTGAGATCAATGACGGCGACTTGATTACGGTCTCGAACCAGAACCGTCCTGTCAAAGTGAGGTTGCTGGGTGTCGACGCTCCTGAACCTGGTCAAGCCTTCGCCGAGATTGCCAAACAACACCTCAAAGATCTGGTGATCGACAAAATGGTCACTGTTGAATATTCGAGTCTCGGAGTGCATAGCTCAGTTGTTGGCAAAGTAATTTTCGATGGCGTCGACATTTGCGCGCAGATGGTTCGCGATGGCGCTGCCTGGTTCGATATCAACAACAACAGCCGGCTGAGCGACATCGAACGACAGGTTTACGCTCAATCGGAAGCAGCTGCGCGAAGCGAGAGACGTGGCGTTTGGCAAAATGGAGATGCGATTGCGCCGTGGGAATTTCAGAGATTGCAAGCAATACGAGCATTGCCGAAGCCGAGTCCGAATCAAACCGATGCGACGACCGCGCCGCCAACGCAAAGACGGCCTGTTCGCAAGCCAACGCAGCTGAGTCCAGAAGCAATATTGGGATCGGATTATGTAAAAGCCGGGGACCAGTCAAGTGCCTCGTGGTATACGGCGATGGCCCCAATCGCACGTGATTGGCGAAAATTCGAACCACCCGGACAAGGCTTCTCTGTGGTCGTGCCAGACGGTGGGCGTAAGTCGCTTGATGTCACCTTCTTTGAAGACAAGCCAATCAACACTTATGCGTACCTGGTGAAAGACCGCTCGACGATGTATGGAGTGATTTGGCTCGCTGGTCCTACAGGTGGTGAACTTGATGAAGTAGCGATTCCAACTGCACTGGCCGGCATCTTGAAAGGTTTCTCCAAGAGTTACGAGAATATCGGCGAGAAGTACAAGTGCGACGCGAAGGCTCCAAAGAAGGTCGCCGTTACAGGCTACACTGCAATGGAGTTTGATCTGGTTGGCTGTCACAACCCGGGAGCAATTCGTGTGTACACGCGAGTGGTGGGTGAAGAACGCATCTTTATCATGGGGCTTTCGTTCTTCGAAGAACCGGATCCAAATGTGAAGCGGTTCTTGAATTCGTTTGAACTCAAAACCGAATAGCCTTAGACAAGACGACAGAATTTACAAGATTGGAGAATAAAGCGCTCAATTCTGCGTTTTAATCAGTCTCGTCTATCCTGTAATCCTGTCTAAGACTTTCTTCAGGGCAGCTTCACGTAAGGCATTCCACGCATGATGATTCTCTGTCGTCGGGCGACGCGCTTTGGATTCACTTGTGGATTAAAAACCGTCCGCGGATTGGGAATCATTGCTGACAGAAACGCGGCTTCGTTAAAACTGAGAGAGGCTGCGGGCTTGTGGAAGTAGTGTTGAGCCGCAGCTTCTGCGCCATAGACTCCGTCACCCCACTCGATCTCGTTCAAGTACAGTTCAAGAATGCGCTTCTTCGTTAATGTTCGTTCGAGCATGAACGTCAGAATCGCCTCCTGCCCTTTGCGAACAAACGATCGCTGAGAAGAGAGATAGAGATTCTTTGCGAGTTGCTGGCTGATGGTTGACCCACCACGTTTGAACTCGGGCAAGTTGGGGATCCAATCGTCGTCTTCGCCTTCCTTTTTCGCCTCCTTTGCCGCTTCTCGTTGGCCCTGTTCCCACGCTTTCTGAATAGCCTGGTAATCGAAGCCACGATGATAGATAAAGTTGGTGTCTTCACCAGCCAACACAGCGCGCTGAAGGTTTGGTGAGATTCGATCGAGCGGCACCCAGGCTTTTTCCTGTCGCGGCTCCTGACCTTTCAACCCTGCTTCGTCCGCGCGGGCATCGAGCAATGACGTCGACGAGGGATTGTTTGATCGCAAGCGCCATACGCGCACAAACATGATCGCTTCGTAAGCGATTACTCCCACAATCACGCCGATTGATATCTGAAAAATAAAACGGAGAATTCTGCGCATCTTGGGCTGCTCTAGAGTTCCTTTAACTTGTTTGCGCGGCGGCTTTGACGGCGCGCGGAAGTTCAAAGATCTGCTTGATCGTTCTAATCGTGTTGCAGTGAATCTCGACTGTGTCGTTGATGTCTTTGCCATAACCACCAGACATTACCGTGGCTACGGGCACTTCTCTTAAGAAGCATTCATTAAGAACGTGATGATCGCGTTTGCGCAAGCCTTCGATTGAAACTGCGAGGCGGCCGAGTTTGTCTTTCACGTAAGGATCGGCGCCGGCCAGGTAAAAAACGATCTCCGGATTCCAATCGAAGATGGCAGGCATCGAACCGACCAAACAGTTCAGGTACTCGTTGTCGTCAGTGCGGTCAGGTAACTCGATATCCAAACTCGATCTAGCTTTGAAGAGTGGATAGTTATTCGCACCATGAATCGAAAAAGTAAACGTCTCAGGATCCCCGGCAAAGATCATTGCAGTACCGTTTCCCTGATGAACATCGCAATCGACAATCGCGGCGCGACGAATGATGCCACGTTTACGCAGTGCGCGGATTGCGATAGCGACGTCGTTCAGCACGCAGAAGCCTTCACCGCGATCGGCGAACGAGTGATGAGTGCCACCTGCAAGGTTTGAACTGTAGCCACTCTCGAGAGCGGTTAGGGCCGCGCTGAGCGTTCCGCCAACAGCGTAAAAGGAACGTCGCACGAGCGATTCCGACCATGGCAATCCCAGCCTCCGGATCTCCCGCGGTGTTAACTGCCCGGCACAGAGTCGGGAAACGTAATCTTCTGTATGAACGAGCTTGACGTCTTCGAGCGCTGCAGGCGCAGGCTCAATGATTTCCTCGGGAAGAAGACATCCATCAGTCAAAAGTCGATCGCGGACGAGCTCGAACTTTCTGATTGGGAAAATGTGAGTGTCGCCGATATTGGCGTAGTAGTGTGGGGAATAAAAGACGCGCATGTGCTGGAATATAACTTAAAGCGTCTCGTTCATTTAAGGCAATTAAGCTCCTCAAGCGGGAGTCAGCGATGATCAGAGGTCGTGTCGACAATTGTAGGGACGTGCCTCCGTGCGCGCGCCCCTACAATTGTCTTAGCCAGAACATTCGTTGACAGTTCGGCGAGCCCAAGTTAATCTGTGATCCCGTGAATCTTACGGGCGGAAATTCCCAAAACATTCCCTCTAAAAACGCTATTGCAATCATTCCCGCTCGATTGGCGTCTACCCGTCTGCCCGGAAAGGCGCTGATCGACCTGGCCGGGAAGCCGATGGTTTGCTGGGTCGCAGAACGCGCGCGCGCAGCGAAAAATGTGTCGCGTGTGATCATCGCAACTGACAGCCTCGAGATTTATGCGCGTGCCGAGGCACACGGAATCGAAGTGGTAATGACCGATTCCAATCATGCGAGCGGCACAGATCGAGTAGCTGAGGTAGCAGCGGAGCTGTCGGACGCCGAAATCATTGTGAATGTTCAGGGTGATGAGCCGTTGATTTCACCGGAGACGATAGAGCAGGCAGTTGATGAAATGGAGAAGGACAGTGTCGCCGGTATCGTCACAACATGGGAACCGATTGAAGCGCTCGACGAGCTGCTTAATTTCGATAACGTGAAGGTCGTAGTAGGCGATAATGGTTACGCTCTCTACTTCTCGCGTTCTCCCGTGCCGTTTCCGCGTGACGCGTTTCTTAGACATGGGGATCCCAACGACGCGCTGATTTGTGAGCCGGAGTTGTGGAGTAACTATCGCAAGCACACAGGACTCTATGTCTATCGGCGCGAAGTGCTGTTACAGTTTACGCGGTGGCCGCAAACGAGGCTCGAAAAGTATGAAGGGCTCGAGCAACTCCGAGCGCTT
>DATJKB010000630.1:0-13417 GCA_035491875.1 Pyrinomonadaceae bacterium
GAACTTCTTCACTGTATCTTCAACAGCACGACGACAGAATTTCGCATCCGTTACGTCACCTGAAATAGCAAAGACCTGTGTTCCCTCTTCTTCAACAGCAACCCGGGTCTCTTCGGCGTCAACTTTTTCTTCCTTTAAGTAGGTGAAGGCGACGTCTGCTCCTTCGCGCGCGAAGAGCACCGCCACAGCGCGGCCGATACCGGAATCGCCACCAGTTATTAGTGCTACTTTCCCTTTCAGTTTGTTCGCGCCCTTGTAGAGTTTTGCCTCGTACCGAGGACGTGGGGAGAGTTTCGCCTCGATGCCCGGCTTCTCCTGATGTTGCTGCGGCATGGGAGATTTCGGCTCTTCAAGTTTTCCGCGGATGGCTTTTCCGTTCCCGTTACCTCGACTTGCTCGCTTTGAGTGCGATCCCAATCGCGACGTGCGCGCAGTTGTGCGTGTTCGGGATGCTTGCTGAGTTTTTGAAGCCATAGTTACTTCTTCCGCCCGCCTTTTCGACCACCTTTGCGCGACGAGGCGTGACTTTCTTTCTTGCCTCGACCGCTACCACTCTTCTTGCCTCCACCCGAGTCTTTATTGACAGTGGCCCAAGCGCGACTCTTCGCCTCTTTCTTCGACACGCCACTATCTTCGTAACTGTCAGCGATGTGTTCTGCTTTCCGTTTCTGCTTGCTCGTATATTTTGATTTATCTCCTTGGGGCATCCTTGATTCCCTCCTTGATTAAACAGTCAGTCAAAGCATTCAGAATCTCTTCTTGTTGTTCGAGCGATCGCCGGCGTTGTTCCAGGGATTGGTGAAGCATCTCAACTCCCTGCTCAAGTAAATCCAGACTGTCTCGCTCTTTCTTGATTGCATCGATCAATAGATCAACCGAAAGCGACGTCTCACCTCGCGTCTGCTCACTCTGCGCTGCATCGACTTGCTCCGCCGCTTCCAACTCAAGAGCAACGGCTCCTTCTACGTTCTCTCCAGATGCTCTCACCGCCCAGACTCCTTTCGAGTTATCAGGTTTGATCGATTTCACCCCAGACGATGCAAACATCGCGCCCCCAAAGCGAAGTGCGCTCAAGGCGCTCTCAACTTTGTTTTTCGGCTAAGAGTTTGCTGCTTAACTTGTGTTGGCACCGTGGTTGCGGCAGAAATGGTTAGGAGAAGGTTTCGCATCACTGGTGATCTGGAAGTAAACAACCAGTCGCTTTCGCTGTACAGGAAACCTACACTGAAATGGAGGATTGATATGACGGGGAAAAATACAAAATCTCATCGCGAACTCATCGATACGGGTCGAGACAAAAGATTCGTTAGGCGTGACGAGAAGGGTCAGTTCGATGAAGTGGCGGACGTAGGCCGCTCGTTAGCGCAGGATCGGAAACAGTCAGCTAAAACGAAGGTACCGTCAGGACAGGGCGACCGCGGCGACCAAAAGCGGAAATAGATCTGCTCCACTCTTCTAGGGACGGCGGCGTGACCTTAGACGATCGCCGCCGTCTAACTTTCTAACTCGTTGAAAGTAGTCGTTAAGCATACGAGCGTGACATATCAAACACATTTGCTCACCAGTGGCGTTCGCGTCGGCGCGAATCAACGCACCGCACCACGAACAAGTGACATTAAAGCTCTCGGGAGCAATTCCCAACTGAGTGTTCTCTCGGTTCATAGCTTCCTTGCTCAACATTGAAATTCCTATGACTCCTAAAAATCTCGAATCAGTGCGGTGGGATTTGGCCTGTATACAACCACGACTGACTGACCTGGAGTTTCCAACTACAAATCTCATTCCAGTGGATTCGCAACTGCCATGACAAAGCTCGAACGGCTCCAGACACTCGGAATCAAACGACTGGGGAGTCCTGCTCGGGGATTTCGATTTCGGACAGCTGACGGGAAGAAGGTGAGCAAAACCGATCTCAAGAGGATCGACGCGCTGAGGATCCCTCCTGCCTGGAAAAAGGTGGCAATCAATCCCTCAGCCAACGGCCGAGTCCAGGTAGTTGGCATGGATGCCGCGGGGCGTTGGCAATATCTGTATCACGAGACGCACACCAGGTCGCAGGAAGCGCGAAAGTTTCGCCGCGTCGTGAAGTTTGCGCAGTCGCTACCAAAGCTCCGCAAAACTGTCGCGCGGGATATTCGGCAACCAGGTCTTTCGCGTGAGAGAGTTCTAGCTACTATTTTGCGGATACTTTCCACATGTTTTTTGCGTCCGGGCAGTCAGGTGTATGCCAATGAAAACGGGAGTTACGGTGTTTCGACGATTCGACCAAAGCACGTGAAGGTAAAAGCAGATGTAGTGGAGTTCGACTTTCCTGGTAAGTCTGGCGTACGGCAGATTAATCAACTCAAGGACAAGCACGTAGCGAAAGTTGTCCGTGCTCTGCTCAAGCGACCCGGACAAGTTTTCAAATTCGAGAACGGGAATGGAGAACTCACCAAAGTTGAACGTCGTCACATCAACGAATACATCAAAGAGACTATGGGTGAGAAGTTCAGCTCGAAGGATTTCCGGACGTGGGCGGGAACACTAGTGTGTGCATGTGCATTGGCCCGTACTGGGATTGACGAGAATGACACGGTAGCGACTCGGAAACAAAAATTAATTGCGGCAGTAAAGGAGACGGCGGCCACACTGGGTAACACTCCCGCTGTATGCCGCGGATCCTACATCTGTCCGCTAATTCTCGCGGGCTATGCTGAAGGCAGGACCATCGGCAATTACTTTCAAACGCTTGAGGAGCTCACGCGCTTCAGAGGGCGTGACCTACACAAGGCTGAACGATCGTTATTGCGGTTTCTGACCAGAACCAGGTGATGATCCGAGAGACGAGCCGCAGATTTTTCACAGATGAGCGCAGATCCTAGTGGATCGAACTTAAGCCGGCGTTGGATCGCCCATTTATGTCCTGATCTGAGTTTATCTGCGAAAATCTGCGGCTGGTCTTCTCTCTAACCACTCCTTGGCATTTGCTTTGCCCAATCAACTCGGAACGATGATTTTCTGTCCGATTACGATTCAAATAGAAGTCGAAGTACGGGAGGATGATACGAAATGAACGCATTTACGCTTTTAAAGCAGGATCATAAAACAGTCGCCGGTCTGTTGGAAAAGATCGACCAGACGACCGAACGCGGAATTAAGACACGTGAAGATCTCTTTACGAAACTCAAGACGGAACTCGATGTACACACGAAGATCGAAGAGACGATCTTTTACCCGGCCTTGGAGGACGAAGAGGAAACACGTGACATCACGCTTGAGGCATTCGAGGAGCATCGATTAGTCAAACAGCTACTCAGCGAATTGGAGTCGATGTCAAAGGACGCCGAAGAGTGGACTGCGAAGTTTACAGTGCTGAAAGAGAACATCGAACACCACGTCGAAGAGGAAGAAGGCGAGATGTTTGAGAGCGCGCGTAAAGTTTTGAGTAAGGAAGACCAGGAGAGTCTCGGTACTCGCATGGAGCAGGCGAAAAAGGAAGAAAAGGCTGCTATGACAGCCGGCGCTTAACGGTTCGGTCAATTCTTAGTAAGGAGAACGTGAATGGAAGGACCACTCAGGGGGATTCTAGCGGGCGCAGCCGCTTGGAAATTTGGCGGCGGCTGCATATCCACGATTCTTATTTTCATCCTTGTCTTCTGGCTGCTTGGTTACGTGCGGTGTTAACGCTTTGCGCTCCAGGCGCACATCGTTAACAGCGCCACAAGACTCAGATCTTTTGATGTGCCGGCCGTCCATGATCAGATGGACCACCGGCACAATTGCACATTTAACCCGGATAACGACCTTGGCCGCCCGTCCGCAGTGATTCTCATTTAGCGCTTACTTTTCGGCTGTAGCTCGGATCGCACCAGAATGGCTGTCGGGAACCGACGGGACGACAGGGTAGTCCAGAGGAACGCGGGATGTTTTGTAGGGGTCACGGACTACAAACATCCACCTTCTAAAGAGCCGCGATGGCGATAATTAAGGAAACCTGCAGCAATCAATACGAGACAACCAATTCTTCTGAAGACTGCCATACCGGCAAATCTTGACGGATGGCCCCGCGTCGTAGTTTTTCTGGAGCGGCAAGCAAGCGTCCCGCGCCGAGAACAACCGTAACCTTGGGATCTTCCGGCATCGTAACCCGGAGTTTCAGCTCAGTGTGCAAGCGTTCGCGCATGCCTTTCAATAACGCACCTCCGCCTGTCAGTATGAGTCCCGAGTAGTAGATGTCAGCCACCGCTTCGGCCTGTGCCTCTTCAATCAAACGGCGCACACCGGTAACGATTTCCGACAAAACGGGCTCCAGCGCTTCGCGAATCTCTTCGCCATCGATCTGAACTGCGCAAGGGGCACCACCGAGTAAGTGCTTGCCCACCACTTCATAGCCGGCGAATTCCTCGAACTCACCACTAGTGGCGACAGCACCGAGATCTTTCTTTATGGTTTCGGCCGTCGTCTCCCCAATCTGTATGCAATGCCTGGCTCTAACAAAGTCGCGTATGGCGTCGTCCATTGCATTTCCAGCCGCGGGCAAACTCACTGACGACACGACACCACCGGAAGCAACAATCGCAATGTTTGTCGTACCGCCACCGATGTCGACAATCAAATGCGCGCGCTCGTCGTCGAAGTCGAGTCCAGCTCCGAGACCGGCCGCAAGACCTTCGTCGACCAGATCGATTCGACTTCCACCAGCATCCTTTGCCGCATCCACAATGGAACGCTGTTCGACAGTCGTTGCTGATCCGGGAATGCCGACAACGAAATGCCCACGTCGGTAACCATCCATCACGCGCTGAAGAAATGATCGAAGCATCTTTTGGGTGACTTCAAAGTTTAGGATGGTGCCACACCGAATCGGCCGGTGTACTTCTATTCCACGTGGCTCGCGGCCGAGCAACTTGATCGCTTGGTGACCGACTGCAACGACTTCGCCGCTGTAATTATCGATAGCTACAGCAGACGGCTCGTTGAGTAGGATTCCTTTGGTTGGATCGAACACAAGGGTGTTGACGGTACCCAGGTCGATCGCTAGTTCGTGCCTAAAAAACTTCTCAAAAAAACTCATCGCGACGACTCCCTCCTCCAGATTGGCAGGGCTAGGTAAGCTGAGGCCAACAATCTACCCGCAAGCCGTATGCCTCGAACTCAAAGTCGGGCAGCGGTTGGTCGCTTCCTTCAGATAGTCTCGCGATCGGCAAGGTTTGGGTCTAAATTCCGCGTATTACATCTGTGCGGACAGTGGTAGGGTTTGTATGAGTTCAAAGCGTTCAAACTGACGCGAAGAGCAACCAAGTCCGAGGTTGAGATTAGCGATTCAGTATCACGATATATCGCGGTCGCTATTTGCTATCCCGACACGTCGGGATACTCAATAGCGTGCGGCGGAAGTTAATCTTCCCAAACCGTGTGAATAGGACCGAGCTCAGGTTTGTCTACTCGTCGATACATGTGTGACCCGAAAAAGTCACGCTGAGCCTGGGTGAGGTTCAGAGGTAGATTCGCCGTGCGATACATGTCGAAGTAACCGAGACTGGACGACATAGCTAAGACGGGGTGGCCTTGTTGAATTGCGAGGCTTACGACTGTTCGCCAGTCAGCCTGCACCTGCTCAACGCTAGAACCAATCTCCTCGTCGATCAGAATACTCTGAAGATCAGGAGTTCGACGGTAAGCGTCTTTGATCTTCTTCAAGAACGTCGCTCGAATGATACAGCCGCCTTGCCAGATTCGCGCGACTTCACTCAAATCAATATTCCACTTGAAGGCATCCGAGCCCGCTTTGATCAGCGCCATGCCCTGGGCATAGGCGCAGACCTTCGACGCATAGAGGGCGTGCCTGAGTGCGTCACGGAATTGGTTTGTGATCGCTGAATACTGGGCAGTCGTATTTGCTTTTATCTTCTCACTCGCTTTGAGCCGCTCCGTTTTTTGAGCAGAAATATTTCGGGCTGCAATAGCCGCGTCGATCGCTGGTATTGCCACGCCTAGATCCGCGGCAACTTGCATCGTCCATTTACCTGTGCCTTTTTGTTCTGCCTGATCAAGCACTAAGTCCACCAATGAGGAACCGGTTTCTGCGTCTTTCTTACGAAGAATGGCGGTTGTGATGTCGATTAAGTACGAACTCAACTCGCTGCTGCGCCACTCATTGAAAACATCGGCGATTTGATTGGCACTCATCTGAAAGCCGTCGCGCATTACACCGTAAACTTCAGCAATTAACTGCATGTCGGCATACTCAATGCCGTTATGCACCATCTTCACGAAGTGACCGGCGCCACCTGGCCCGATGTAAGAAACACAGGGGCCGTCGTCAACTTTCGCGGCAATCGACTCCCAAATCGGGCGAATCTGTTCGTAGGCGTCTTTGTTTCCACCGGGCATTAGCGAGGGGCCCAGCAAGGCTCCTTTCTCGCCGCCGGAAATTCCCGAGCCGATAAAGAACAGTCCGAGATTCTTCAGATCTCGTTCGCGACGTTCGGTGTCAGTGAAATGTGAATTACCGCCATCAATGATGATGTCGCCTTGTTGAAGAAATGGTTTGATTTGATCGATGGTCCAATCTACTGGCTCGCCCGCCTTCACGAGCACGATAATCTTCCGCGGTGTATTGATCGCGAGAACAAAGTCGCGGAAGCTTTGTGCGCCACTGATCCCCTTGAGGTTTGCCTGGGAAAGAAACGAGTCGAGCACCGGAGCCTCGCGATCAAACACAGCAACGCTGTAACCATTGCGCTCAATATTGAGCGCGAGGCTCTGGCCCATCACACCAAGGCCGATTAGACCAATGTCCACTTTAGGCGGCATCTAAATCAGTTCCAATAGTCGCCTGAGTGCTTTCACTCCATTGTCGCCAAGGTCGACGCCAAGTACGCGACGACCTTTACGTGCGAGGGCCCGGAAATCTCCGGCTGCCTGCGCCTGTTTGAGAACACTGAAACTATAGTCCTCTCCCGGAATGGGCCAGTCGGTTTCATCGTTCGAGGTGATCTCGATAAACACTCCGGTGTCAGGTCCGCCTTTGTGGAGCTGACCAGTCGAGTGTAGATACCTTGGACCATAACCCGTCGTAGTGGCGCAGCCTGTTTTGTCACGCAAATGTTTTTGTAATTGCTGCAAGATCTCCTGAGTCTCGGTAGTTTCTTCTACAAAGGCCAGCACAGCAATGTAATCGCCGCCCTTCGCTTTGACGATGTGCGACGCTAAGACCTTTTCGACTGAGTTATCGCTTGAAGCTTCATCATCCATAAACAAGCTTAGGAGGTCATCTTTCGCAACCTCATTGTGAGGCGGGAGCTGCCTCTGCTCTTTAAAAACCTGCAACGCATCGTTCGTCGCTTGTTTGGCCAATTGCACATCAGGTTGATCGAATGGATTGATTCCTAAGCGCCAACCGGCACAAGCAGTCGCAAACTCCCAAATAAGAAATTCCGAACCCAAATCATAAACATCGTCGAGTGTCCGCCGAACCACCGGATGTCCCGCGGCCGACAATGCGTCCAGTCTCTGATTGACCCCAAAATCCATTTCACCGATCGAAATTGCCACGAACAGCCTGTCGGAACCATAGACCGATGGCTCACCAAGCGTCTCGCCGGCGACGGGCAAGATTCCTTTGCCTTCCTTGCCAGTGCTTTCTGCAACAAGTTGTTCGATCCAAAGCCCGAGTGATGAAATCCGGCTATCAATCACGAGCGTTAACTTATCGCGTCCCGCGGCGAATGCTTCACCGAGCACGGCGCCGAGTTGTAAACCCGGATTGGAGTGGAGAGGTATCGCAGGCGAACACGATTGTTCTGCGTTTTTCGCGCGGCTTAGTAGTTTTCTAATATCGAGCCCTGCTAAAGCCGCCGGCACCATGCCGAAGTAAGACAAGGCTGAAAAGCGGCCGCCGATGTCAGCTTGATTCAGAAACACTCTCTGAAAGTTCAGCCGAGAAGCATCTTCGAGCAAGGGCGATCCCGGATCAGTGATGGCGATGAAGTTCTGACCCGGAGTCGAGTTGAGCTGCGCCAGGTAGTTGTACCAAAACTTGTAGAATGTGGTCGGCTCGATCGTGCTTCCCGATTTTGACGCAACGATGAAAAGAGTTTTGTCCGCATCGATCCGATATGCCAGGTTGCCAATGAAATCCGGATCCGTTGAATCAAGCACGATCAATTCCGGAGAGTCTGGTTGTTGGCGGAAGCTTCGCCGCAACACTTCAGGGCACAGCGAAGATCCTCCCATGCCACACACCATCACATACTGGAAGCCACGCTGACGAATAAACTCAGCGTATTCCATTAGCTCATCAGCGACACCAATCATCTCATCAGTAACGGTTAACCATCCGAGCGACGAACGAATGTTGTCCTGCGCCTTCGGATCCGTTTTCCACAACGATGCGTCCTTGCGCCAGATGCGCTTCACGACTTGCTGTTCTTCGGCATCTCGAAGTGCGGCGTCGACGACATCCGCAATTGGGCCGAGTTGAAAGGACATCGAGTTCATGAATGGCTCAATGTATCCGAGGCGTCGAAGCAGGACAAGTGCGGTTTCGTAAGACCACCGACATGAAGTCGGTGGTCTCAATGCCCGATTGACAGTAAAATCTGAACGTTATGTCAAAGCGCAGAAAACGGGCATTAATTGTTGTCGATGTGCAAAACGACTTCTGCCCGGGAGGTGCACTTGCCGTGGCGAATGGCGATGAGGTGGTGCCGCCATTGAATACCCTGATTGACGAGTTCCTGAAGAACGGGGAACCTGTCTACGAATCGCGCGATTGGCATCCAGCAGAAACGAAGCATTTCGCAGCATTCGGGGGTACCTGGCCGGTTCATTGTGTGCAGAACACAACCGGCGCTGAATTTCATCAGGGACTGCGCCAGGATCCAGGTATCACCGTTATCTCAAAAGGACTCGGCGACACAGACTGTTACTCCGCCTTCGATGAAACTGATCTCGCAGCGCAACTGAAAAAGCAGGGTGTTCAGGAGGTATGGGTTGGTGGATTGGCCACAGACTATTGCGTGAAGAACACAGTCCTGGACGCGCTGAGGTATGGATTTGAAGTGAAGGCTATCGAAAACGCGATGCGCCCTGTTGACGTCAATCCCGGTGATGGTGCGAAAGCAATAAAGGAGATGCGCGAGGCGGGTGCGGATGTTGGAAACTTTTAAGGGTTGGGACTAATACCACCAACGGCAGTTGGTGGATTGTTCAAGTCCCGCCTACCAGGCACGATCCGCCGTTGACTCCCACGCGCCGCGAACGAACTTGAACTATAAAACTCGACTGAATGCGCGGCGCGTCAAGTTCTTTATCATTTGTCGTGTAGGTCGGACCTGAACGATCCCCCAACTGCCGTTGGCGGTATTCAAGATGCATTTTGACATATGGGCACCCTAAGTTTCGATCGATATCACGCCGCAATGGGCGATGCGTCGCTCAAGGATGTCGCGCGTCTTCGCGACGGGCGTTTGGCGGATGCTGACGCGACCTTCTACGTCACCCAACGCAAACTTCCGTTCGCGCCGTGCCTGGGCCATGAACGTCTCGTGCGACTCCTGGTCGATAGTCAGCTCGATCGGCCGCGTCTACGTTTTCTTGAACAAGACCGCGCGGGTCTTCAACTCTTCGCTAAAGCCATCGAAGACATCCAGTTCGTCGGCAAAGTTCGCGCCGTCAGGCCTGGCACCATTGTGTTTGCGAACGAACCGTTTGCCGACATCAGCGGTACTTTCGGTCTTACCCAAGCGCAGGAGATTAAGTTCGAACACGCATTTGATCTGCCCATGACTACCGCGGCGCGCGCAATGCAGTTTCGCATGGCCGCAGGCGATGCACGCTGGCTTTCTGATTTTTCGTTGCGACGAAATGGCGACATCGAACGCGCCGTCGACATTGCCACCTATGCGTTTATCGGCGGCTTCAACGACACGTCGAACATGGAGGCGGCACACCGTCTCGATATTCCCGCGGTTGGAACTGAGGCTCACTACTGGCAGCAGGCTTACATCGAATATATGTATGAGCCGGAGATCGACTCGCGTACCGGCAAGCCTAAACACTTCGAACAAGTCGCTTTCGAAAGATGGTTGGACGCGAACCCAAATGGAACAACTCTGCTACTGGATACTATTGACGTTTACATGGGCGCAGTGCACGCGGCAATGGCTGCGACATCCACTGAAGCGCGGCGTCGTGCATTCAAGGGTTTTCGCGTCGACTCAGGAAATCTGGCCGAGCTGGGCCAATGGTGCTTGAGATTCTTCGAAGCAAACGGTCTACCTGGCCTGCGTCCGAACCTGACGGGCGATCTCGACGTTGAAAAAATTAGGCAGATCGTACAGCAATTTCCGGAAGCTGCAGGATTTGGCATCGGTACAAAACTCTCGAGTGAAGTGCCGGCAGTCGCTGGAGTGATCTTTAAACAATGCCTGATGAAAGACAGACCGACACTAAAGGCATCCAACTCACCCGATAAGATTACTTTGCCGGGTCGTCTGCAACTGTTTCGCGGCAGTGACGCTCAGGGGAACTATGTTGGCGACATCATCGGCTTCGATGATGAGACCGTTGAGATTCCCGGCGCCACTACAGTTGAACGACTGCTGGTCAAGTTTTGGGAGAATGGTCAGCATTCAGCAATTCCTTCGATAACCAAACAGAAGGTGTTCGTTGAAGAGCAGCGAAAACGATTCGCCGATATTAACAACTATCGAGCAAAGCTCAGCGATGGCTTGCGGCAACTGCGTGACGAACTCACCGAACAACTAAAGGTAGACAACTCCGGCTGGCAGGACATCCTGACCGTGCCTGAGTTCGCAGCTAAGCCGACTTGAACGTTGAAAGAAAGGAAGCAGATTTCGGAATGCGGATTTTTTCGGCCACAGATTTTCACAGATGAAGCGGATCAAACCTGCCGGAATCTGATCGGTGTTTATCTGCGAAAATCTGTGGCTGAAAAAAATCCGCATTCCGAAATCAGAACTCTACTAAAACTATGAGTGCAGCTGAAGAGTTAGCAAAAGCAGTGCGCGATCAAGTTTCTGCCGAAGAATGGCAAGCGCGAGTCGATCTCGCAGCAGCTTATCGGCTCGTCGCGCTTTACGGTTGGGACGATCTTGTCTTCACACACATCTCCGCGCGCGTGCCCGGGACAGAACATCATTTCCTGATCAATCCGTACGGCATGATGTTCGACGAGATCACAGCGTCAAGCCTGGTCAAAATAGATCTCGACGGAAAGATCGTGATGGACTCGGCATTCAGTGTGAACCCCGCCGGCTTCACGATTCACAGCGCCGTGCATGCGGCGCGTGAAGATGCGCTCTGCGTAATGCACCTACACACTGATTGCGGCATTGCCGTATCTGCGCAGGAAAAGGGTCTGCTACCAATTTCACAGCAATCGCTGTTTGTGTTGGCGTCGCTGGGCTATCACGACTATGAAGGTTTGGCTTTGAACGACGAGGAGAAGCCGCGTCTGGTTGCGGACCTTGGCAAGAAGACGTTCCTCATACTGCGGAATCACGGGTTGTTGACAGTTGGTCAAACGTGCGGCGACGCGTTCCTCAATATGTTTCTTCTCGAGCGAGCGTGTCGAATTCAAATCCTTGCACAATCCGGTGGTGGCAAACTAATCCCGATCGACAGCAAGATTCTCGCGGGAATAAAAGCGCAGGAAGAGATCGTGACCAAAGGCGGCCCGGGGAAACTCGTTTGGCCGGGACTGCTAAGAAAACTCGACCGAGAGAATCCAGGTTATAAAGATTAAGCCGCAGATCTTCGCGGATAAACACGGATCAGAACTATTAAGAGAGCAAACATTCTCTTTTGTCTGATCTGTGTTTATCCGCGAAGATCTGCGGCTTAATGATTTCGACTAATCCCCGGCTGCGTGAATGTGTTCATCCGCCGGATCAACTGACGGTGCCGGTGCGGGCTTGGCTGGCTTACGTAATCGAGGCCGAATCTTTTTCCAAACGCCACTCGTCGCTCCGGCATAGCGACGCCAGCGCGCCGTTGCTCTCAAATCATCCAACAATGAATATGCAACCGGCGTTACTATCAACGTCAGCAGCAGTGATAGTGACTGGCCACCAATAACCACAATCGCGATTGAACGTCGCTCCTCTGCTCCGGGACCGGTTCCAAGCGCCAGCGGTAACATTCCAGCCACCAGGGCGAGCGTCGTCATCAGGATCGGTCGCAGACGATCGCGGTTGCCCTGCATGATCGCTTCCAAGCGCTCCATACCTTTTGCGCGCAGATTGTTCATGTGATCGATCTGAAGAATCGCGTTCTTCTTCACAACACCGAATAAGACGAGAATGCCCAATGCAGAATAGAGATTTAACGTGTCGCCTGTGGCCCACAGCGAGAGCATCGCAAACGGGATCGAAAGCGGAAGACTAAGCAGGATTGTCACCGGGTGCACGGTGCTTTCAAACTGCGAAGCCAGGATCATGTACATGAAGATCACGGAAAGAATGAACGCCCAAATGAATTCCGTAAATGTTCTTTCCAACTCTCGCGCGCGACCCGAAACAGTGGTCGTATACGCAGCCGGTAGATTCATCTCCCGCACCGCATCGCGCAATGCCTCGATGCGATCGGCGAGCGCATACCCCTGGGCAACCGACGCTCGAACAGAAACCTGTCGCTCTCGGTCGAGCCGGTCGATACGCGATGGACTCGTGTCGCGCGTAATCTTTACGAGATTGTCGAGTCGAATAAGACCGCCGCGCGACGAAGGTACATACAGGCGTCCGATAAGCGAAGCCTCGTTGCGATCAGCTTCGGCCAAACGCAACTGAACGTCGTAATCCTCATCTACGGAATCATCCCGGAATCGAGAAGCCTGATCTTCGCCGCCAACCATTAGACGTAGACTGGTTGCAATGTCCGAAGTGTCTACGCCGAGATCAGCTGCGCGCGCTCGATCGATCGCGACTCGCAACTCCGGCTTATTGAGTTTCAGCGACGTATCGGCATCTACTATTCCGCCAAGTTTCTTAGATCTTTCAACCAGTTCATCCGCGTATTGGTTTAAGGAGAGAATGTCTGGCCCGCGGAACACAAAGTCGATGTCTGTCCGACCGCCGGCACCAAAGTTAAAAGACTGGGCGTTGCGAATACCGACACGCATCGGCGCATATTTCTGCAGACGGCGTCGCACTTCGGCCATCACATCTTGTTGCGAGTAGTTGCCACGGAACGCCTTGAGTGGATTGCCACTCTTCGTCGCTGTCCAAAGCTTGCCAAGCGAAAGAGTGCGTTCTTCATGCGGAGCGATGCGAACGTAAGCGCCGCCCTGATTTAAACCCCCGAGAAAACCGCCACCCGCTGAAGACAACACCATGCGTACTCCAGGGGTCGCAAGAATGTCCTTCTCCATCGCCGTGATTGTTTCATTCATCACTGCGAGGTTGGCGCC
>DATJKB010000631.1:0-12584 GCA_035491875.1 Pyrinomonadaceae bacterium
ATAAGCAGGGTTAACGTACTTGTTGTCGGCTTCGATAATCTTCTGTGCATTCGGGCCAGGTAAAGCCGTCTTTATTTCCGGTCTTTTCGGGGTTGCCAGGATGCTCGTGGCCATTGTCTCTTCTCCTTGTAAAACCGCTCGATGCGAGTAATTGACGCAAGCAGGCACTACGGCCTTGCAGATAATTGCGGCGATTTATTGAGGGAAATACTAGTCAGCGAAGAGATTCGCTCGCGATTCGGTCGGACGTAGATGTAAGGGCTGCGGGTCAAACATGGTTGGATTCTAGCACCTGGGCGGCGCGAGGCGGTAGCTTGCCTTTGGAGTGCGGCGACCTGTCGCCGCTTTTCAATCAACCGGCTCGTCGTTACGGATGAAAGCGGCGACAAGTCGCCGCACTCCAAAGTCTTACTTTGAAGTTTTGCGCAGACTCAATTAAAGTATCCAACAAATTCAAGTCCTTCCGTTCGGAGAAAACTACAATGAAGAAGAGTTCCACCAACTTTGTCGTTAGCTACCGTCGTGGTCTGTTTGGATTGCTGCTAATTGCGTTTTCCGCGGCAGCAATTTCCCTAACACCATTCGTTAACCGCACACGCGCGCAGCAAGCACAAAAGCTGTCTGAACATGCTGACGCAAAACGCGACCCAAAAATTGTTTATCCTGAAAGTAAGAAAGTCGAAGTCGTTGAAGAATTCTTCGGCACCAAGGTTGTCGATCCATATCGCTGGCTTGAAGATGAGACTTCGCCAGAGGTCAAAGCCTGGGTTGATGCGCAGAACAAAGTCACGTTCTCATATCTCGATAAGATCCCGTTTCGCGAAAAACTGAAGGCTCGGCTTACGCAGCTATTCAATTATCCGCGAATTAGTGCCCCGTTCCGACGTGGAGACACCTATTTCTTCACGAAGAACGATGGCCTGCAGAATCAAAGTGTTTACTACATTCAGAAGGGAGTGAATGGTACTCCCGAAGTTTTTCTTGACCCAAATAAGTTCTCCGCAGATGGCACTTCGACACTTAGCGCGTTTTCACTTTCGAAGGACGGCAAGTACGTCGCTTATGGAATGTCGACCGGTGGATCTGATTGGGTTGAGATTCACTTAATGGAAGTCGCTACCCGAAAGGTGCTGCCCGATCACCTTAAATGGATGAAGAACTCCGGAGTGTCCTGGCAGGGAGACGGCTTCTATTACAGTCGCTATCCCGTTCCGGAAAAGGGGAAGGAACTCAGTTTCAAAAACGAGTATCAAACCGTCTATTTCCACAAGGTCGGCACATCGCAGGATGCTGACAAGCTCGTGTACGAAGACCGTCAGAATCCGCAGCGCTTCCAGGGAGTGGGAACAACCGAAGACGAACGCTTCGCGGTTTTGAATATCTCCGAGCGCGGCAAAGGTAAGAAAGGCAACGCGGTCTTTTACAAAGATCTCTCTAAAGGCGAGCAGAACTTTTCACCAATCGTCGCGGACATCGGAAATAACAGCTTTAACGTTATCGATAACGTAGGCGACAACTTTCTTGTACGAACTGACAAGAATGCGCCGAACGGTCGTGTCGTATTGATCGATCCAAAGAATCCTGGTGAGAACAATTGGAAGGATGTGCTCCCAGAAAGATCCGAGCCGTTGCAGAGCGTGGGCACAGCGGGCGGAAAACTCTTCGCTTCGTGGCGCAAAGATGTGGCGACTCGCGCTTACGTGTTCAGTCTTACGGGACAACTGGAAAATGAAATCATCTTGCCGGGCCTCGGCACGGCTGGCGGATTCGGCGGTTTGAACGACGACAAATATGTCTTTTACAGCTTCACGTCATTCAACTTCCCGCCGACGATTTACAAGTACGATATCGCAACGAAGTCCTCAACCGTGTTCCGCACGGTAGATATTCCCGGATTCAACCCGGAGGCTTATGAGACAAAGCAGGTCTTTTACAAGAGTAAGGATGGCACGAAGGTGCCGATGTTCCTGGTTTACAAGAAGGGTCTGAGGCTTGACGGCAACAATCCAACCCTGCTTTATGGATACGGTGGCTTCAACGTAGTCACCGCGCCAAACTTCAGTTCGCTTCGCCTCGCACTTCTTGAACAAGGCTTTGTCTATGCGTCAGCGAATATGCGTGGCGGTGGTGAGTACGGCGAGAAGTGGCACGAAGCGGGCACGAAGTTGAAGAAACAGAATGTGTTCGACGACTTCATCGCTGCAGCTGAATACTTGATCTCAAACAAGTACACCAACTCAAGCAAGCTCGCGATTCAGGGCGGTTCAAATGGCGGATTGCTCGTAGGCGCCGTTTCGAATCAGCGACCCGAGTTGTTCCGCGCTGTGGTTGAGCAAGCGGGTGTGATGGACATGCTTCGTTTCCATAAGTTCACGATTGGTTGGAACTGGATTGCTGATTATGGTTCGGCGGAAGCGAATGCAGATGAGTTCAAGGCGCTTCTTGCCTACTCGCCAATTCACAACATAAAGATGGGAGCCAAGTATCCGTCCACGTTAATCACCACGGCGGATCACGACGATCGCGTCGTGCCTGCTCACAACTATAAATACGCCGCGGCACTCCAGGCCGGGCAGGGCGGCGACAACCCAATATTGATTCGTGTTGATGTCAATTCCGCTCACGGAGCAAGCAACACGACGAAGTCGATTGAACAGACGCGCGATATCTACGCCTTTCTGTTTGATAACCTTGGGGTTGATTATAAGTAGGACCAGCGAAACCGCGGCGCGGTGATGAAACGAAAACAAGGGCAAGCGCCGACTTATCGGAGCTTGCCCTTGTTTATTAATTGATAACTACAGAACGGGAGCGAAGCGACCGATCTCATTAACGGCGCACCCAACGCAACTTGAAATCGGTCGCTTCGCTCCCGTTCTGTAGTTTAGGCTCCTCTCACGCTTAGGAAGATGTCACGATCATGAATGAGGATCCGTCGACGTTTTATTGGATCTAACGATGGTCCAGCGTATTGGCTGCAGTCGTTATTCTTAGAAGACAAGACAACGACCTGACTCAAGACCCGCAGTAGTGTCGGGTGGCACGAGGATTTTGAAGCCTTTTCGCTTCCAGACAGGATGGTTCTCGTATTCGATTTGATTAATGACCACCTTGCCGTCCTTCTCGGTAGCCTTCTCTCCGGAAGCACTCACGACTTTTACGGGAGCAAATGGGGTGATGATTTCAAAACTCTTGCTCTCGTGCGGCTTCGCTTTGACAGAGCAGACATACTGTCGCGGTTCGTAATCCGGTGTAACTACTGCCGGCTGGAGCTCCCACACAAAACTCTTAATCAGATTCTCGCCGGCATTCTTCAGTATGATGTGCATAACGTAAACATCAGGGCGAGATGTGTCGGCTGATCGGGCTGCATTTATGTCATTTACGACCATTTCAGCGCGTCTCTGTGCCATGTCGCGTCGGTTCTTGAGTTCCTGTGGTTCGTTGGGACGCTCCGGCCGCGGGATGGTAACCGGCTCGTTCATCGTCGAACCCGGATTCTCTACGCCGTGAATTAGGTTGCTGCTCCGCCGTAACCTTGACCAATTGAACTTGGTGACGACCAGATCGGCATCGTCGACTGTTGGCTGCTGCTGTAGTACTCCGAGGGCGAAAGCGATTGCCGCTAGTATGAGAATTAGTTTCATTGGCTCCTCAACGTGAACAAGAAACCATGATGAGCAGATATTGGGAGTAGGCTAAATATCTGCTTTTCTTCTGAGACTGTCAACCCAAATGAGAGATGCGGATTGGCCCAAGGACGCGGGGACCGGGAGACGCGGAGACACGGAGACGCGGAGACACGGTGAACGAATCGTCCGACACACTGAATACCAAAGATCTTCTAGATGAGAGTCCCCGTGTCTCCGCGTCCCCGCGTCCCTCCTCGCTCCTCCTTACCAAGTCCTCTTGATCGGATGAGCTTCCGTATTGAAGGTGATCTGGTTGAAGTTTAGTGTGCGCGGCGGTGCGAACAGCAAATAGAAGTACTTGAAAGTTTCAGCGAAAAGAAAACTCTGCATGCCGTCCGACTTCTCCTTTGTGACCACGCTCTTCAGCGCAGCATAGCCTTCTTCAGTACGACAGTATTTGACGAAATCGCGCCAGAGTTTCTCACCCATGCGTAGATACTTTGGATCTCGCGTGTAGTGATAAAGGTAATAAGTGGACTCAACGATTTCCGGTCGCAAGGGATAACCAGCAGAGACAACTCCTCCGGTCTTGTAATCAAACTCCTCAGGTTCGATGCCGTGCTGATTCCACATCTTGAGCGACGACTGCTGCAACTGGCCCGCCCTTTTCAAATCACCTGCCATCGCGAGAACTGCTGGAAAGAAAGCGTCGAGCGCTCCGTACGTAGTTTTTGTCCTGGCGCCAGTATTCATATCGGCGTGGCCATACCAGAGCTCAGCGGTTGCACCCACCGTTTGGGTATCAGCTAGATATTTCTGAATCGCGCGATTACTGTCGAGCCACATATCGCGACATTCGCGATCGCCAAACAGTCGCCAGCATTTCAAGAGATACTCGTAGTAGCTATCGATCGCACCACTGATGTGACTATCAGGATTGGTCCACTTACCCGTTTCTACATTTATCCATTCACCAACCAATCCAATTGCCGAGCGACGCTTGTAGGTCTCGACGAGCGCTCGTTTTGCTTTGCCGTAGAACACTGGTTTACCGGTGAGCTTGCTTAAAGTTCCGAACTCGATCAGGAGTGTTCCTGTTTCCGCGGGATTGCTAACCGGATCGCGAACGGCCCCGGTTTTAAGATTCACGTAGCGATAAGGCATGCCCGTCGGCGATTCAAATACCGGTAACAGCCGGTTCCCGAGATCTTCTGCTAAAGCTAATAGTCGTTTGTCGCCAGTCAGTTGATAGTTCGTTAGCAGTCCGCCGAGGAGACGAATAGTGATTTCGAAGTTCTGAACAGAGATGTCTTTGTCGAACGAGAGGTTCTTCGCGATGTATTCGCGCGTAGCATCCGCTTCCTGTTTGAAGCCCATGATGATCATCGTGTCGAGAGAATCGACGGGAGTCATGAGCAAGGGCTGCGGATACCAATCGTGGTAAGTCTTCGACAGTGGCTTTAGATCATCATGACCCCAGGCGTATTTCTTGTATCCATTCCACGCGTGAAGAAATTCAGTTTTTACTTCAGAGGCGAGTTTCTGCTTGTTGGGCTGTTGAGCTGAAACCGAGAAGGGAAGAACAAGGAGCAGAAGTATTAGGGCTCGTTGCATGCTGGATCAACTCCGTGTCATGAAGTCAGTACCACCTCGCGGTAGCGGGTGGGTACGAAGTCTAACTACGTATCTCATCTTGCGACCGAAGCTTCGCACCCACCCGCTACCGCGAGGTGGTACTGACTTCATGACACGCGGTACTCGATCCCGTAATCAGGCAAAGCTGTGAACTTTGTCATCTACAACAGGCGCTTCATGCGAGAAGGAAAGCCGGATGTTCTCTTTTGGCGGCGGCGCAGACCAGATCGGTAAGCGCTTCCCCAACCAATGACGCACGACACACGATCGAAAGAACGCCTCGTGTTCCCATTCGACTTCCGCCATCGTCAATAGACAATCGATAAATTCCGTCCTGCCACAGTCGCGCGCGTAACACGCCGCAGTCACGTACTCGACGATGTTTTTGCTCTCGAGTCTTCCTGCTCCATACATCGGGGCGAGCCAACCACTCAAGTGACATAGAAACCCGAGCGTTCTTCCCATCACCGTAGCGCGCAGTTCGCGACGCGCATCAGGTTCCGCATCCAAACTCTGCAGCATTTCGCCAACCAATTTTCGGTGATGCAATTCTTCTTCTTCAATAACCTTTACTCGCGCGCGCTCGGAAGGATCACTCAACGAATGCCAATGACCGCGATATGCGTAAGCGGCGGCTAACTCACCGGAATACGCCAGCTGAAGAATGGCGACGAGCCTGGACCTGTCACTTTGCTGGACGGTCGATTCCATAGATCAGCACGTCATGCCCGAATAATTCAGTTTTGCCTTCGAGCGTTTCACCCAGTCGCTCTGCCACGCGAATTGACGCTTTGTTTTCAGGATGAATAAGACTTATCACGTGTGACCTATCAAGTTGATCAAACGCGTACGGGAGCGCACACCGCGCAGCTTCGGTTGCGTAACCTTTACCCCAGAATTCGCGTCCCAAGGTCCAGCCGATTTCAAATCCGGGCCAACCGCCGGGGTTCATGAAACCGCAGCGACCCGCGAACTTTCCGCTGCTTTTCTCTTCAACTGCCCAATGGCCATAGCCGAGCAGTTCCCAATGCCCCACGTGAAATGCCATGTGTCGCCAAGCTTCAATCCGATCAAGAGACTTTCCGCCTAGATACCGCATGACTTCCGGATCTGTGCACATCTTGGCGTAAGTCTCAAAGTCTTCAATGCGCCAGCCGCGAAGCAAGAGTCGATCTGATTCGAGAGTTATTACGTTCATACGGGTCTAGAAGATTACGACCATAGTACCCCTTGGAATTTGATCATAGAAGTTTCCGATGTGCCATTCCAATCTTCGCCGGTGTGAGTGCCGAGCGAGTACTGCTCTGCGAACTGAACTGCCACGTACCATCCTTGATATTCCTTACCGGTTGAATTGTCGATGTAACTACCTTGACCGTTTGCATCACCGACTGCGAAATCAAATCCGTCAGCGACGGGAAAACTCGAAGCCATGTAAGCGTCGAAAACATCGCCAGGCCCAGTCTGACTTGTCTGACTTGTTGCGAGTTGGCCCGTTGAGCGGTTCGGGCGAGAAGAACACGCAGAAAGAAACGAGATCACGACGAGGAAGGCAACTAACTTGTTGAGGGCTTTCAGGAGATACCTGTGAAGCATTGATTGCGATTTGTGACGGCTACTTACGCTTCCAACGAACACCGTCCTTCGTATCTTCTAAAACGATTCCTCGTCCTAATAGTTCAACGCGGATTTCGTCGGCGCGTGCGAAGTCACGACGCCGGCGTGCCTCCTGACGTTCATTAATCAATGCCTGGACTTCGCTGTCGAGCATTTCGCGTTGTTCGTTGCCGAAGATGTTGAGAACCGAGTCGAAGCGATCGATAACAGCCAACAACTCGCGCTGGTTTTCTTCATTCACCTGCTTACGTGCGAGGGCGGTGTTTACGACTCGCGACAGGTCATGGATTGCCGCGAGTGCAACGGACGTGTTGAAGTCGTCGTCCATGCCTTCTTCGAATTCTTTCAGCGCGTTCTCGGTGGTTTCGTGGAGCGATGCGTTGAGGCCTGGTTCTGTTTTGGCCTCGCTAAGTCGAGCACGAAAATCACGAAGACTATTGACGGTTTTCTCGGCGCCGGCGAGTGCGTCGAAAGTAAAGTTAAGCTGCTTGTTGTACGGGACACTAAGAAGGAAATAGCGAATCGCCGCGGGGGAAAAGCCTTTCGCCGCGATGTCGCGGAAAGTGTAGTAGTTTCCCTTCGACTTCGACATCGTTTCACCTTCAACCTTCAGATGTTCGAAGTGGATCCAGTACCGCACAAACTGTTTTCCGGTCGCGCCTTCGCTTTGCGCAATCTCGTTCTCGTGATGAGGGAAAACGAGGTCGATACCGCCGGCGTGAATATCGAAAGTTTCGCCGAGGTACTTCATCGACATTGCTGAACATTCGATGTGCCACCCAGGACGGCCGCGGCCGATCTCAGTGTCCCATGCAGGTTCTGTTTCGGATGCCGGCCCTTTCCAGAGTGCAAAGTCGCGCGCGTCTTCTTTCTCGTATCTGTCAGTGTCTACGCGTTCGCTGGCGCCCGCGATGTTTCCAGCGAAGTTGATCTTCGAGAGTTTTCCGTAATCCGGAAAAGAAGCGATGCGATAGTAGATCGAATCTTCGGATCGATACGCATGATTGGTTTCCAGCAGTGTCTGGATTAACGAGACCATTTCCGGAACGTGTCGAGTGGCGCGCGGCACTACCTCCGGACGTTCACAACCGAGAGCATCAAAATCTTCCCAAAGCGCGTCGATGTATTTCGCGGTGTAGTCATCGATGCTAAGACCAGCAGCTTGCGACTTCGCGATGATTCGATCCTCGACATCGGTGATATTCATTACGTGCGTCACTTGATATCCCTTGAACTTGAGATATCGACGGAGGACGTCAGCCGCCACAGCGGAGCGAAAGTTACCAATGTGTCCGTAGTCCCAGACGGTTGGACCGCAGTAATAGAAACGAACCTCACCTTCACGCATCGGGTGAAATTCTTCGATTCGACCGCTGAGTGTGTTCCTGAACTTGAGCATAATTAAGTATAAAGCACGTCGAAGCAGAGAATCATTCGTCAGTTATTATTTGAAAGTTATCAATTATCATTTTGGTGGCGGTTCGCTTGCTTTCTAAATGACAACTGATAATGAGCCACCCTACGAAGGCGCAACGTATTCAGTACCATTCGCGGTAGCGGATGGCCAACGGTCGCGAAGTCGGGTTGCTTGAGTCGTGGCCATCCGCTACCGCGAATGGTACTGAATGATGCGCTGGCTAACTGTTTTGTCGTCCGTCTAACTGTCAAATGATAGCTGACCAATGATTGGATTTCTTCTACTCGCTATTGATTAAAAATGCGTCCAACCCCCCGGCGAGAGTTCCCATACGCGCGAGCCTTCCGAGATCTTGATCCCGTCGGCAGCGTTTCTGATCTCTCCCACACGCGTTATTGAAATTCCATCAACGCGGCGCGGCAGTCGTGAAACACTATTCGCGCTAACGGTGAACAGCAATTCAAAATCTTCGCCGCCGTGCAAGGCCAGCTGTAAAGGATCGAGCGCCCGTCGTCCGCATAAGTCAGCGACCTTCTTATCAATCGGAATGAGCGACGAATCGATCAAAGCACCGACACCACTTTCTGAACACAGGTGATGCAAATCAGACGAGAGTCCGTCGCTGATATCGATCATTGCTGTTGCCAATCGTTCCTGGCCCAGGACAAGTCCCCAGCCGACGCGTGGTTCAGGCCGAAGCTGTCGCAACATCACATGATCGACCAAGTGCAAATCGTCGGACCCTTCACTTGGTAGATGAGCGCCACGTTCGATCAAACGTAATCCTGCAGCCGCGCCGCCAAGAAAACCGGTTACAAAGATCTGATCGCCGGGCATTGCTCCTGCCCGCTTAATCACCCCGCCGCTTGCGCAATCGCCCATCAGAATTGAATCGATGACTATCCTCTCCGGCGTGGACGACGTGTCGCCGCCAATTAGCTGCACGTCATACTGGGCCGCTAATGCCAGCAATCCCCCATAAAAATCATTTACGAAGCTCGATTCCCAAATGTTTTCGGGAACACCGATGGACGTCAGCGCCCAGCGTGGCCGCGCACCCATCGCTGCAATATCCGACAACGAAACCGCGAGAGCCTTGTGACCCAGCAGCATGGGTGTCGTTGAAGTCCGGCGGAAGTCGACATCTTCCACGAGAAGATCGGCTGAGACTACGGTGTCTTTTCCTGCTTGCGACTGGATTACGGCTGCGTCGTCGCCAATGCCCACGACAACAGACGAATGCTCGGAGGGTTTAGTTACCTGACGAAGCTTGTTAATAAAATCGAATTCAGTTCGCGAGTGGGTGCGAGAAGGCGTCGCCGTTGATTGTCGGTCGTGCTCCTTCATCGCAGTTTCGTTCACCTTTAGAGTTTGCGACGGAGAGACTCAAGCCCGGCCTCAATGGTTTCAAGTGTGGTCGAGAAAGAGAAGCGAAGATGGCCCTCGCCTTCTGGTCCAAACACGATGCCAGGAACTGCTGCCACTTGCGCGCGTTCGAGAAGGATCTCAGCAGCTTTGCGACTGTCATTGCTGATTCGCGTCACATCTGGAAACGCATAGAACGCACCGGCTGGCTTCTCACAAGTCAATCCCAACTCATTCAACCCTGATAAGAGCAAATCACGTCGCTTGCGATATTCGCCGAGGTGCGCTCGACCTACACTTTCGTCGATCGCTAACGCAGCGACGCCGGCCCACTGAGTTGGTGTAGAAACTCCGTTCGATGAGTAGAGCGTGGTTTTACGTAATCCGGTCATCCATGGTTCGGTCGCTACTGCGTATCCGAGTCGCCACCCGGTCATCGCATACGATTTCGAAAACGTGAATGAAGTGATTGTTCGCTCCAACATTCCGTCGAGCGATGCGATAGAGAAGTGTTCACCATCGTAAACAAGATCTTCGTATGCCTCGTCGGCGATGACGATCAGATCGCGTTCTTTCGCGAACTCGGCGACCTGCGTTGCTTCATCGCGCGTGAAGACTATGCCTGTTGGATTCTGCGGAGTGTTGTAGTAGAGCGCTCGTGTCCGACTCGTCGTGTAGCGAGCCAGGGTTGCTTTGAAACCTTCCGCTCTCGCTTCATGAGTCGGTACGAGAACGATGCGTGCCTGACAATGCGCGATTAGATCTTTGATGGGTGTCCAGTAAGGAGAGAAGAGCAGCACCTCATCGTCCGGATCGATCGTCGACTGAAACGTGCCAAACAGTCCCTGCATTCCGCCGTTGAGCACGATGACATCGCTTTCACCTGCTGGAATTCCGTTCTTCTCACGAATCTTAGCGGCGATCGCCTGGCGAAGTTCTTGAATACCGGACGACGCCGCATAGCGAGTTTTGTTTTCATCGACCGCGCGCTTGAGTGCTTCCTTGATCGGATCTGGAGTCGACATAAAAGGCTCGCCGCCCTCAAACTGATAGACGGGCGAACCCTGGGCGCGCAATTCCATCACCTTGTTTCTGATTTTTACGATGTCAGAGAACCCAACCGCCTCGAGACGTGAAGCGAGGCGAAAAACGGTTGGCGAAGTTGTCACGGTGTGCGGGTTTCCTCCAGTTCGATCGCGAGAGAAAGCGGATTATAGCTTCACGATCATTGTGCGTCCACCGAGAGTCAATTGCCGATTGCCGATTGCCGATTGCCGATTGGAATTGCGGGCCAGGGATCTGCACTGTTTGGCTCCCAACTTTGTAGTTCCGCGAAACCAAATCGGCAATCGGCAATCGGCAATCGGAAATAGGATTACATCAAGCGATACCTTTAAGAATAAGTTTTAAGTCAGCAGCCCTAAGTGTTTGTATTGACACGCGTAAGTTCACGCGGGTAACATGACTCGCGTTCAGGCCAGTGGTAATTCACTCGCCCGTTTGTCTCCATATCCCGATCCAGTTCCGAACAAGGCTTTGACGACGCTTTAGAGTATGACCCGTCCTGCCGTAGCCATACCTGAGAAGCTGTTCTTTAAGATCGGCGAGGTGTGCGATCTTGCGGGCGTGCAAGCGCACGTGTTGCGCTACTGGGAATCGGAGTTCCCGATGCTCGCGCCGCAGAAGAATCGAGCTGGCCAGCGCGTGTATCGCAAGCGCGACGTCGAGATTGCGTTGCGCATTAAGGAATTGCTTTACGATGACCAGTACACGATTGCCGGTGCGAAGAAACGTTTGACACACGAACTCCGCGGCGGAAAACTAAAGGTTGTCGGTGACGATTCGGGGGATGGCGGTGAGGCGACGATCAATGAGGCACCGAAAACATTTGTTCGCACATCGTCAACGAGCACAGCTGAAGAGCGCGAAGGTTTGAAGAAGCTCGCGTCAGAATTGCGGGAACTCCTGGCGTTGCTTGAGAAAGAGAAGAAGGGCAACTAGCGCGAAAGCGCTAAGCGCCAAGCGGTAAGAGGAAAGAGCAACGCGTACTTGCCCTTCGCTCTTACCGCTTTGCTCTTTTCCGAGTTGACAATTTGTTTTTTGCACGGATACTAAGAGCCATTAACGGGACGTGGCGCAGCCTGGTAGCGCGCACGCTTGGGGTGCGTGAGGTCGCTGGTTCGAATCCAGTCGTCCCGACCAAATATCCTTGAGAGATCTCAAATGTGAGATCTCTTTTTTTTTGACCTCACTCTGCGGTCAGGCTTTGTCTCAAAAGTCACATCTCGCTTGAGTCGGAAGTGTTTTGGTTCGCGTTTAGTCGTGATTTTGTGGATCGTTCCGTTGTGCAGAAAACAAGGACGATCCACGAAGTCACACGAACCAACACGAAACTCTTACCACCGAAATCGAATTTTGAGGCAAACGCACTTTAGAATTCAAAGCTTAGATCTCAGAGCCCAAATCAGAAATCACAATCTTCGAACTGAGCGTTTTGTGCACGGGACATTTCTGAGCGATTTCCTGTAACCGCTCCAATTGCTCCGCTGTAAGTTCACCTTCAAACGACACCGCGCGTTCTATACGGTGGATATAACCTTCCGCCTCGTCACCGCAATCCTGACAATCCTTCGCGTGCACTCGCCTTTGCCGAAGCCGCACAATCACTCTCTTAACCGGCCACGCCTTGCGGCGTGCGTACAGCATCACGGTCATCGACGTGCAAGTCCCAAGCGCGGCTAACAACAGCGTGTAAGGATCTGGTCCAGCATCATCGCCACCGGCTTCGATTGGCTCATCGGTAATCAGCGTGTGATTCGTTCCGTACTGAACTTCGTTTTGTAGGTTTTGAATCGACGTAACAACAACTTCAGACATATCGTCTCCTAAGGGCACGACTACTTTCGTAGGAGAATAGC
>DATJKB010000632.1:0-4527 GCA_035491875.1 Pyrinomonadaceae bacterium
TGGAACAAGCAGCCAGAGCGAATACAAAGACAAGTAAGAAAACTTTGGATTTGATCATGCCGCGGATTTAATCGCATGTCTGTGTTCTTCGCAAGAACAGAATCCAGGCGCTGGAGCCACGAGGCAGGCACACGAAAAGACAGCAATTCTTTCCTGCTCCTGCCGCCCCTTTTGGGTTGGTTTATTGGTGACGCTCTGTGATTGGCGTGGTAGTATGCCAGTGTCATGCATGCCGACGTAATTCTTATACGCCTAATATTTACGGGGATTTTAGTAGCAGCTGGTTATGTTCTTAAGCCTGTCGCCGCCGATCCTTGGATCTCTGCCGGCGTGGGTGCGCTTATCGCCATCTGCATCATCCTCTTCGAGCTACGGATTCGCAGGGCAACTCTGAAGACACTAATCGGAGCGGCCGTTGGCTCTATTCTCGGGATCATCGGTGCGTTCCTGATTGGATCACTGATCAGCCGCCAGGAATCGATGGCCGTGGCGCCGGAGGTGAAGACATTTCTGACGCTTGCCTTGACCTTCTTCATGGCTTACGTCGGTCTAATGGTAGGCGCGGCGAAAGGCGACTACCTGGAACTTTCCGCTCTCGGCGGAATCTTCAGCGATAAAGTTGCGCGCCGTGATATGAAGATTCTCGACACTTCCGTCATCATCGATGGAAGAATCGCAGATGTAGCCGAGACAGGTTTTCTTACGGGGTCCTTAATCATTCCGCAATTCATCCTGCGCGAACTTCAACAGGTTGCTGACTCTCCTGACTCTTCAAAGCGCCAGCGCGGACGTCGCGGCCTGGACATGCTCAATCGTTTGCAGAACAACAGTTCGCTCGACATCCAAATTGTCGAAACCGACTTTCCGTCAGTTCGTGAAGTCGATTTGAAACTGATTGAGTTGGGCAAGCAACTCGACGCAGTGATTGTCACAAACGATTTCAATTTGAATAAGGTCTCACAACTACGCGGCGTCAGTGTGCTCAACATCAATGAACTCGCAAACGCTCTAAAGCCCGTTGTACTGCCGGGTGAAGCGATGCGCGTGTTTATCCTGAAAGAGGGCAAGGAATACAATCAGGGCGTTGCTTACCTTGATGATGGAACGATGGTGGTCGTCGATAATGCACGCCGATTGATCGGAAAGAACGCCGACATCGCGGTTACGAGCGTGCTGCAAACTACCGCAGGCAAGATGATCTTTGGTCGCCTGTGGGAAGAATCGGAAAATGGCGGCCACAGCGATATTCATCGCACAAATGGCGCATCGCGCCGCACAATTCGAGATTCACGCAGCACTCCTGGCCCCGTGCGCATTACCGATAGCGAGCCAATCACGGAAAGCTGAACGGGTACTTATCTCGATCTTCTCTCTTCATGAACAGTGCAATCATCGTCGCTGCCGGTTTCGGCAGCCGGATGGCGAGTGATCGACCTAAACAGTTTCTACTTCTCGCGGGCATTCCCCTTATCTTCCACACACTTCGCCCATTCGAACAGTGTGATAGCATCCACGAAACGATTGTTGTGTTGCCGCCGGAGTCGGCTGCGGAGTTCTTAGACAGCGCAGCGAGGTTCGGAGTAAGAAAGGTTACGCGCGTTGTGCCAGGCGGAGCTACGCGTGCAGAATCAGTCAAACATGGATTGACTGCGGTTCGGGCCACGTCTGCCGGCATTGTTGCCGTTCACGATGGTGTGCGACCTTTTGTGTCTGCTGCTGAGATCAGTGAAACCGTTGCCGCTGCGGACGAACATGGAGCGGCAATTCTGGTAGCCCCCGCGACTGATACAATCAAGCAAGTAGATGACAATCGGGTTGTGAGAACACTTGATCGACGTAAATTACGTCGCGCTCTGACGCCGCAATGTTTCAAGTACGAACTATTGATGCGAGCGTTTGCCCAGGCTGATTTGAGCGATTTGTCGCCGACGGACGACAGCACACTCGTCGAACAAATAGGCGCGCGTGTGGCGATCGTCGAAGGCAGCTTGAGCAATATTAAGATAACTACGCCGGAGGACTTGGTAATAGCGGAGAGTTTCTTGAAGTCAGGGCTTTGGTCTTAGTCTTTGGCCGTGCGGTATTTCTAAGTTGCGAACCGTGCTTTGCGACATTCAACTCAGTGGCAAACAGTCGGTACCGAAACGCGGTAGCGTCGGGTCCAGATTGACTCGAAGGGCTGCTAATCCAAACGCGGACCCGACGCTACCGCGTTTCGGTACTGACTGTTTGCCACTGAGTTGAGTAACCTTTCGACCAATCACGACGAGAACCAATCGAAAAGGATCAAAGCCCAAGCCCCAAGCCCAAAGACCAAAGGCCAAAGGCCATTTGTGATGTTTCGCATCGGCATCGGTACTGACACGCATCGACTTGTTGAAGGACGACCGCTGATCCTCGGCGGTGTGAGTATCACCTCGGATCTCGGCGCCGAAGGACACTCTGATGCCGACGCCCTCTCCCATGCGATTGCTGACGCGATTCTGGGCGCCCTCTGCCAGGGCGATCTCGGCGTACACTTTCCTGATCGCGATCCGCAATGGAGTGGGGCTGATAGTTTGGAGTTGCTTTCCAGAGTTATGTGGCTCGCGCGTGAGCGCAATCTTCACGTCGTGAATGTGGACTCTACCATCATGCTCGAAGCACCACGGCTGCGCGTCTACGTCGACGCGATGCGACAAAACATCGCCGACGTGCTCGAGGTGGATCTGACGTGTGTCAGCGTGAAGGCCAAAACCGGAGAAGGTCTCGACGCTGTGGGCCAGCGACTGGCAGTTTCTGTTCAAGCGGTTGTCTTAATGCAAACAGCGAAAGAAACCAGGCAAACAGCTTGAGACCTCAGGACGTCATTAGAAAGAAACGAGACGGGCAGGAATTATCGCGCGAGGAAATCGTTTTCTTTGTTGATGGTGTTACTACCGGACGTGTTGCTGACTATCAGATCAGTGCGCTGCTGATGGCGATCTATTTGAACGGCATGAGCCAGACCGAGCAGCAGATTCTCACCGAAGCGATGCTCGAGTCAGGCAGCATTCTCGACTTTTCGGACATCGCCAAACCCAAAGCCGATAAACATTCGACGGGGGGAGTCGGCGACAAGACGTCGTTGCTGATTGCGCCGCTGGTTGCTTCGTGCGGAGTTGCGGTCCCGATGATCTCCGGTCGTGGACTTGGCCACACGGGCGGAACGCTTGATAAGTTGGAGTCGATTCCCGGTTATCGCGTGAACCTCACGGTGGATGAATTCAAGAGAGTGCTGAACGACGTTGGATACGCTATGGCCGGACAGACTGCGGAGTTGGCGCCTGCCGACAAGAAGATGTACGCGCTCCGTGATGCCACTTCCACCGTCGAGGCGATTCCGCTGATTGTTGCTTCCATCATTTCGAAGAAGGGTGCCGCCGGTCTCGATGCGATGGTGATCGACGTCAAAGTCGGCAATGGCGCTTTTATGCGTGATGAAGCACGAGCAAAGGAACTTGCGCATGCTCTTGTCAGCACCGGTAACTCGTGTGGGATCAAGACGCGCGCTTTGTTGACGGATATGAATCAACCACTGGGAGCTGCCGTCGGGAATTCCTTAGAGGTGCTCGAATGTATCGAGATTCTGCGCGGTGAAACCTCCAAGGCTGCGTATCCGGTGCTGGATTTATCGCTCCAACTCGCGGCGCACATGCTGGTGCTGGTCAACGTCGAAGACACGATTGAACGTGCGCTCGCTACGTTGCGACGGCAAATCGATTCAGGCGCTGCTCTCGAAGCATTTCGCCGAAACATTCTGGCGCAAGGTGGCGACGCTCGAGTGTGTGACGATCCAAACCGTTTTCTACCTTTAGTAACGGAAGGGGTTAAGGTAGAATCCCCGCGCTCTGGCTTCATTACAAGGATCGATACGACGGAAATTGGTCACGCAATCGCAGCAATCGGTGGTGGCCGTGTGCGCATCGAAGACGTGATTGATCCAACGGTGGGTTTTGTAACTGAAGTGAAGATCGGCGATCGCATAACACACCACGACGCGCTTGGGATTGTTTACAGTGCAGACCAACCAGCCGCTCGTCAAGCCGCTGCCAGGATCCAGGCGGCATATGTGATCGACGATGTAGCCCCCGCGGCATCACAAACGCTCGTCAAGGAAATAATCAACGAATGAAATACAAGTTATTTGCCCTAAGCCTGTTGTGTGTTTTGCCGCTGTTACTGGCCGGGTGCGGCGGGCAAAGCTCTGCCGCCAGTGAAGCTGGAAAGATCCGTGTCGGTATCGTCTTTGATATTGGTGGAAAGGATGATCGTTCATTCAACGCCGCTGCCTGGCAAGGCGTGCAAAGAGCGGCGAAGGATTTGCCGATCGTCTTGCGCGATATCGAGCCCGGTACACCGAACGCAATCGAACCTGCGATGCGCGCGTTTGCAGAACGAGGATACGACCTGATCATCGGAGTGGGTTTTGCGCAGGCACCGATCATGGAACAGGTCGCGAAGGATTATCCAAACATTCACTTCGCGATCATTGATGGTGTCAGTGAA
>DATJKB010000633.1:0-13786 GCA_035491875.1 Pyrinomonadaceae bacterium
TTCCTCGGGTCATGCGTTCACAAACGGCATCGTTACTTTCGGTCTCATGGCTTCATCGTCAGGCCTTGTAATTCCGCTGACGATCTTCTTTGTCGGCACCCGCGTTTGGGCACTCGGGAAGAAGTATGGATTCATGACGCCAGTGCAGATGTTTCGCGATCGCTGGGAGTGCGGCCACATTGGGACGGTGATATTTGTGGCTCAGTCGGTGCTCCTAGTTCCTTACATCATCATCGGAATCATGGGCGGCGGTACTACGCTGAATGTGATCAGCGGTGGCTTTGTGCCCTTCTGGTTTGGCGGTGCGATCGTCGCGCTGGTGGTGATGGGTTATGTTTTCTTTGGCGGTATGCGCGGCACTGCGTGGGTTAACACATTTCAGACAATTCTATTCTTGTTGTTCGGTGCCGTCGCGATTGTGGTCATCGGCATTGGTATGGGTGGTTTCAAGAGTGCTGCTAACGCCATGCTGGCTTCGCCAGCACTCGCTCCCTTACTCACACGTGAGCGGATCTCCCCGTATTACTTCTTCAGTTACACGTTCATCCCCTTGTCGGCGATCGCCTTTCCACACATTTTGATCTTTTGTCTGACGGCCGAGAAGATGCGGCACTTCAAGAAGACGGTCATCTTTTATCCGCTGTGCATTCTGGCGATCTGGTTGCCATGCGTGTTTCTCGGTGTGATGGCGAATCGTGTCACTGACGTGCCCGAAATAAAGGCGAAGCAGGAAGCGCGTCGTGTGCTGGCCACGCAGGGCCGAACGATGGAACCAGAGAAGCGCGATGAATTGCGTGAGCAATCAGCAGGCGACGACGTCATCATGATTCTGCTGAAACGTTACGCGCCACTCTGGCTAGCAGGAATACTTGGTGCGGGAATAATGGCGGCGGTGATGGCGAGCGACTCACAGATCCTGGCTCTCTCTACTATGTTTACGGAGGACGTGTTCGCCTTCTATGGGCACAAGAAACGTTTTGGTGAAGCGGTGCAAGTACAGACCGGTCGCATTTTCATTGTGCTGATCACGTTAATCGCGTACGCCGTTGCGTTGCGCGCACCGGAAACGATTTTTGAACTGGCGATTCAGTATGCGTTTTCAGGCTTCGCTGCGCTGTCACCATTACTGATCGCGGCTCTTTTCTGGAAGGGAAGTACGAAGTGGGGAGCGTTGGCTTCAACCTTATGGGTTGCAGCCGCGGTCATAGCGGTCGCGGTCTTCCAGCAGGTTGTACCTGCGCCCGCTCCGGGCCCGTCGATCGTTTACGGGACCCTCGGTGGATGGGAAGTGTTATCGCGCACGCCGGGAGGCACAGCAGTTTTCGGTTTCATGCCCGTTGTGCCGATGGTCATCGTTTCTGCCTTACTCATGTGGATCGTGTCGCTCATCACGAGCAAACCAACTCAGGCAACAATCGCGAAATACTTTTCGAGGTAATGAAATGAGAAACTCTCTGACATTTTTCGTTGCGGCGGTTTTTGTTATTTGTGCATTCGCATCAGTGTACGGCCAGGGAAAGACTGAACGTCGCATTGTAAAACTACCAGGCTCTGGTCCATCGGGAGCACCGATCTCACCTGCGATCGTAGTTGGCGATCTCGTCTTTACGTCAGGACAGATCGGTCTCGATCCGAAGACGGGTCAGATGGTCGAGGGCGGTCTTGAACAACAGGCTGAGCAAGTCTTGAAAAACCTGGCGACAGTTTTAGAGGCAGCGGGCAGCGATATGGGCCATGTTGTGAAGGCGACAGTGTTTCTCGCTGACATGAACGACTACGCGGCAATGAACCAGATCTATCGCAACCATTTCAAACAGGATTTTCCGGCGCGTTCAGCTGTTCAGGTTGCGAGGCTGCCCGCTAATGCACGGATTGAGATCGAGGCGGTTGCTATGTTGAAGAAGTAGCTTGAGACGACGCTGAGGTCGAGGTGCAAAACATCAGGGCTCAAGCTCGCTGAAACAAGTCAACCTGAGAAAAATGCAGGTAAGGAAGGGTGGTTTACCCCCGCTCAAGATCCATTTCCACTCAACGTTGAGCCAATTTGAATCTTGAGCGGGGGTAAACCGCCCTTCCTTACTGCATTTTTCTCAGCTTGAATGTTTCAGTCAGGCTTGAATGTTGATCTTTTGTTCGTTGCACTATGGAAATGAAGGTTTTTGTTGTGGACGATTAAAATTATTCCTAGCTGGATTTCACCCGAAGCAGTAAAGCCTGCCATCTTGTGACCCGATCACGATCCGACCTTTGCCGATGGCGGGTGAGGCTGACAACGGGCCGCCGGCATTAAACTCCCACACTTTTGCTCCCGTCATCAAATTCAGCACATAGAATCGCCCGTCGTTCGATCCAACGAAAACGCGGCCGTCAGCAATTGCAGGCGACGACTCGACGCGCGCTCTTGTGGCGAACGTCCATGCACCTTTTCCATTCTGGTCTAATCCATGAACCAGCTTGTCTCGACCTCCGACAACGATTCGATTAGCGGTTACGGCTGCTGATGAGTAGAAAGGAAACTGACGCTGCGGATGCTGGTAGCGCCAAACGACTTTGTGCTGCAACAAATCCACCATCAACACTTCATTATTGAACGTGCCGTAGTAGACAGCGTTTCCTCGCAACGCGGGTGACGCACCAGTGTATGCGTCGGATGAAAGGCTGAACATTTCTTTACCATCAGAGATCCGAATGCCGCGAAACTGCTCGTCGCAGCCGGCAATGAATGCAACGCCATCAGAAATGCTCGGAGTGGAGTGAACCGGGCCGTTAGTTCTGAATTTCCAGGCTAACGATCCATTCCGAGTCGAAACGCAGTAAAGATTCTCATCGTACGACCCGATCAAAACGTAATCACCGACAACTACAGGTGAAGACTTGATCTCGCTACCGGTCTTGAACGCCCATATCTTCTTTCCATCTTTGCTGTTCACAGCGTGAAGCCAGCCGTTCAGGTCGCCGATGTAAATCACGCCATTGCTGTAGGCCGGAGATGATTCGCCGATCGGATCGTCAATGTTGTATCGCCAATACACAGTACCGTCATCCAGACTCAGCGCGACGAGTTCGCCTTTCTGCGAACCGACGAAAACAGTGCCGCCGACAATCGCTGCGGAAGATTCGATTGAATCGCCGGCTTCGAAAGTCCAAAGCAGTTTTAGATTTGCGGGTACCTGGGAATTTGAGACACCTGTCAGCTGATGATTGCCGCGGAACTGAGACCAGTTATCGGCAGCTGTGTCCTGAGCGACCAGATGAAATGGACAAAACAGGACAGCGAGAACAGCGCATGCGACCTGAATCAAAATGTTGGTGCCCCTGCGGAGGCTCTTCACTGGGAGCGCGGACGTCTCGTCCGCAAATGCGGCAGCAGACGCGCTAAGCTGTTCGCGCTTCGCGCTCAGTTGCGGACGGGACGTCCGCGCTCCCAGCAAAGACGCACGCTCTTCCTTCAAAAAGCGCATTGATAAACCTCCAGCGCTCCGCGCATATCAAACGGCCGGGGATTGAAGCGACCGGTCCATTGTTCGGCAGCCTCACCAGCGAGTTTTGAAAGGTCGTCAGATAGCACACCGGCTTCGCGCAAACTCGAATGCAGACCGCCGGCAGTTGCCAGTTCTTCAAGCCGCGACGCAAGTCGTTCGCCGGCGTTTGCTTTGGAGTGCGCCGACCTGTCGGCGCTTTGGTCAAAGCTGCGCCAGGCCGCAGCACTCCAAAGAAGCTCTGCATATCTTTCGCCGGCGACGACACTATTCCAACGCACCACCGTTGGCAGCAGTAGCGCGATTGCGGCTCCATGAGTTGTGCCGTAACGAGCAGTGATGGGGTTCGCACAAGCGTGCGTCGCACCGAGCATCGAATTCTCAATCGCCATACCAGCGAAAAACGCACCCAGCTGCATTGCACCGCGCGCCTCAATATCGTTGGGGTGACTCAGAACGCGCTGGTAATTTCCTTCCAGCAGCTTCCATGCCTGGCGTGAAAACGACTCAGACAACGGATTTCGCTTTGTCGTCACAAACGTCTCTACGGCATGCGCGATTGCATCGAAGCCTGAAGTAGCCGTCACACTCATCGGCTGCGAGACTGTCAAAGCTGGATCCAAAAGCGCTACGCGAAAAGCAATCTTTGGATCGCCGCATGCGAGTTTCTCGTGCGTCTCAGTGTCGGAAATCAAGGCATACGTTTGCGCTTCACTGCCAGTGCCTGCGGTAGTCGGAATGCCAATCATCGGCAACATTGGTTTTTGCGCTTTACCGTAGCCGTGGTAATCGCGCATCCGTCCGCCGTTCGTGAGAAGAATGTTGATCCCCTTGGCGCAATCGAGGGAGCTTCCGCCACCGAGGGCGATAATCGAATCAATCCGTTGTGATGCGGCAAATGTAGAGCCCGCTTCGACCATCGTGGTGTCAGGATTAACATCGAACTCGTGGAATTCGATCACATCGATCCCTGCGGCGCGCAGTGGCGCGACTGCTTCAGCCACATGGCCCGAATCAACAAGACCACGGTCCGCGACAAGCAGAGTTCGCTTAAAGCCCAACTCCTGGCCCAATTCGCCGAGTCGGCTAATCACACCTGTGCCGAAGATGGTGCGAGTTCGGGGTTGGAAGTCGAAAGTTTGCGTCATTGAAAATCATTGCCGATTGCCGATTTATGTCCGATACACTTTAGTTTGTCGTCGAGTTACGAATACGGCTAGCTCCGATGTTAGTTAAGGGTGCCGTGAATCATCGACAAACTAAAGTGTATCGGACATAAATCGGCAATCGGCAATTTCTTACGGTCGTTTCTGGGCTGACGAACTGGCTGGAGGTGTTTCTGCAAGCGCGATCAATTGGTTGCGATTCGAAATAAACATCACGCCATGAGCGGGAACAGGGCTGGAGTAGACCGAACTTCCCATATTGATCTCAGCAATCACCTTCTTCGTCTTGCCTTCCTGCATGATCACCACGTCGCCGTCCTCGTCGCCGAGGTAGAGTTTTCCATCTACAAGCAACGGCGATCCCCAAATCGCGGCGAACAAATCGTGTGTCCAGTAAACCTGGCCCGTCTTTGCGTCGAGCGCATGCAGAAAGCCACTGAAGTCGGGCTGGTAAACAATGCCATCTTTAATTGCCGGCGTTGAAATGGAACGACGAATCTTGTCGTAGTGCCACACCATTCCTGTCTTGGTGATGTCGCCACGTTTAGTTGCGTCGATACAATACATATGGCCCACCCCTTCACCGTGTTCAGGATCCTGTCCGTTCGCTATATAAACCTTGTCTTCGTAAACGACGGGCGTGCTGATCAACTCGTTACGAGTTTTGGGCCAAACAGAGTCTTTCGGGTTCGTATCAAACTCCCAAAGCTTCTTTCCCGTCAGTGCTTCGTATCCGCGGATCCAACCATCACCCTGGCCGTGAATAACCTGAACGACACCGCCAACGGTACCGACTGTTGGCGAACTCCATTGGCCGTGAAGAATGCGATTCTCGACAGAATTGTCTTCCCAAACGAGCTTTCCGGTTTTCTTGTTCACGGCGATGATGGCCGGAGCTTTGGGGGACGGGATGTTGACGTGACTTTCATCCTGCCCGTTTGAAGTGCTGACATAAATGAGATCGCCGTACATCACCGGTGACGAGTTTGCGAGATTGTGCGGCAGCGATCCAACTTCTTCCATCATGTCGAAACGCCACACGACATCGCCATTGAACTCGCCAGTCAGTTTTTCGTCTGTGACTGGTCCATCGTTCTCCTTGTCGCGAAAACCCTGCGTGTCGAGACACATCAACTCAGCACGATTCGACACGTAATAGAGTCTGTCGCCATCAACCAGAGGCGACGAGGCAATACCCTGGTACGGCCAATCGTTGACGCGGCCGGCGACCAGCTTGTCGTGGACCATCTGCCACATGAATGCGCCGTCCGATTCGCGAAATGTCATCAGCACGCCTTTGTCACCGGTTATTTTCGGGTCGCGCAGGCCCTCGTTGTTTGTGCCGACGAATACCATTCCACCTGACACGACGACGTTGCCATAAGTTTGCGAACCGAGTTCAGCCACCCACTTCACATTCTTCTTTGTCTTCACGTCCCAATTAATGGGCAGACCTTTCATGTTCGAAACCATGTTTCGGTCAGCAGTGCCGCCCCACATCGGCCAGTCGCCGGTTCCAGGATCTGCAGCTGACGCAGAGGGCAGCATATTGAGCGCAAACAAGAGGGCTCCAACGGCGAGCGTGATTGTTATGACGACGGTTTTGGTATTTCTCATGTGTATTCCTTTTTAAAGACTCGGCAGTTAGATTTTCAGTCTCCGTATTCAGTACCGTCCGCGGTAGCGGATGGCCACAACTCAGCGTCATGGGCATGAGTCGCGGCGTTGAGTGATGGCCATCCGCTACCGCGGACGGTACCGAATAGCGGACATAACATCATTCTCCCGACTTGTTTACAGCTTCCCTTAAACTTATCGAACGTTAGTTGTTCCGATAGACTTTCAAATTATCGAAGTAGAGTTCCGAAAGCGCGCTGCCGAAAATTCCCGGCGCGCCCTGACGATTCGGAATCGGATCAATACGTTCGATCATCCACGCAGTCGGTTCGGCTTCCGTAGCCAGCCAAACCTTACCACGCGCTCTCACTTTACCGTCGGGTAGATTCTGCACTTCGAGTTTCATTCGATACCACGTATCGGGTTTCCAAGCGAATGGGATCGTCACTGAGCGTGCGATTTCCGGTTGCCATGGCTCAAGGTGGAGCATTTGGCTATTGCCGTATAAAACCAACGCATAGCGCTGGGCAATAACTCCGCCATCGCCAGTAATTCGCCTCTTTTGAGTTGCATTGATGTCAGCTTCGACAGTGTAGTTCACCAGGTCGGAAGGACCAAAATATGCTCGCGCGCGACTGAGCAACGACGAACCCTCAGTAGTTTTCACCAACACCTTATTCCCATTCATATCTCTGACTTGGAATTTCAAAGTCGCATTAACCCATGCCGGAGGAACGGCGGCCGGAGCCATGGCGTCAAAGTTTTCACTCCACGGCAGTGGTGGAAATATTCTAACGCTTGCTGAACCCGTCAAAGTGCCGACCGCGGCTTTTACTAAACCTGCTTGCGGTAGAGCATCACTACCGGCGACAAATTGTCCGTTGCTGATTGTTCCCTTCAATTGATCGACTGACCACGCGGCCGTAGGCTCTTCGCGAATGAAACGACCTTGTTCGTCGAAGAGACGCGCGCGGAAGTTGACCTTATCCCCCGGCTTTAAAATTAGTTCCGTGGGAACGACCTGCACGTGTGTAGCTGGCCGATTTGGATTCGGTATACCTTCTACGGGAGCGGGCGTAGTCGACGGCGAGTGTGTTTTCTTGCCGATGGCATACAGGTTTGAATCGCTGACAAGATACACCCGGCCGTTTGAGACTGCGACTGAAGCAATGATGGCCTCAGGCAATGCCTCGGTCCCGAGTTGATCTTGATCGACAATCTCGCAGCCTGTTGCAGTCGGCTTCAAGATGAAAAACTTTCCGTTCTCCGTTCCGACATACAACCGGCCATCGGCTAAAACTGGCGACGCCTTTTGGATCGTCCCCAGGTTTTGCAGCCACAATTGCTTGCCGGTGTTTCCGTCGAACGCAGCGATGTTCGCGCTGTTATCCACTTGATAGATGCGTTCGCCATCAACGACTGGGGAAGAGAAGCCGCCTTGCCAACCAAAGGTGGTCCACTTAACTTGCTCCTTTTTGATGTCTCCCTTAGCGGTCGCATCAACGGCAGTCATCATGCCCATCTCACTTGAAGTCAAATTCTCTTCGCTGTGAGTGAGTATGGCGGTGGTGCCGATCACTACGGCGCCTGTGTTGAGACCACGCTTACTGATCTCATATTTCCAAACAGGCTCGCCAGTCTGCGGTTTGATCGCATGCACAACTCCGTCGCTTGCGCCTTGAATTAGTAAGCGAGTGCCATTCACGTTTACGATAATTGGCGCGGCATACGTAGTGTCGTAAGGTCTGCCGCCCGGAGCGCTGATCCAAACCGTTTCTCCGGTTCTTTTGTCGAAGGCCATGAAGCGATGGGCACCGCGCGCATGCTGTCCCCATTGAAAGGTGACTCCACTTACAATGACGAGGTCACCATCGATAAGCGGAGACACTGTTCGACCGCCGTGCGTCGTCAGCAAACCGAAGTCTTCGCCGAGCGAGCGTTCCCACACAACTTTGCCGTTGCGATCCAATCCGAGTAGTGTTCCGCCGACGCCGAACGCGAAAACATTTCCAGTCGCCGGATCGCCGACGGGAGATGCCCAGCCGACGCGATGCGGCGGCACGTCACTGAGAAAGACATTAAAGCGATGCTCCCAAAGCAACTTTCCAGTGTCCGCGTCAAAGCACATCACGCGCTCTTGTTCGGCCGCGCCTTTTTCAGCGGTATTCTGCAGATAAACCCGACCATTCATTACTATTGGCGCCGAACGTCCGCCGTAAGGAACTTTCCACGCGAGATTCTGACCCGTTGGCGACCAGGACGTAGGTAGGCCTTTCTCCATAGAAACGCCATCCCGCGCCGGTCCGCGCCATTCCGTCCAATCGCTGATGAAGGTGGATGTGAGTAGCAGTACACTCAGGGAAAGATTCGAAGAAATGGAAGCGATGCTCATCATTTTGGATTTCCGTTTAGGCTTCTTGATGAAGAAGCGTTAAGACGATATAAGACAATGAAAGTCGCTGACCGTCTGCAACCATAAAGATGTAGAATACGTAAACTCAAGTTGCAGCGATCACAATAATCCTTTGCACCGACTGCTGAATTTACCATTCAACCGTGTACTCACAAAGTCCGGAGGCTATATGAAAGTTAGACTCGGCTTGGCCGTTTTTGTTGCGTTGCTTTCCGGTTCCCTGGTTGTAGCCCAAAATACGAAAGAGCAACTGAACAACCAACTATTCGAGGCTGCGCGAGCCGGCGACGCGGCTTTAGTTGCGTCGCTGCTCGACAAGGGCGCCGATGTGAATGCGAAGTTCCGTTACGGAGCGACCGTACTGTTCAAGGCCGCCGAGCGTGGCCACGCCAACGTAGTCAAACTGTTGCTCGAACGGGGCGCCGACGCGACAATCGCGGATACATACTATGGTGCGACTGCGATGACGTGGGCTTTGGACAAGGGTCATGTCGAAGTCGTCAAGTTGTTGATGGACAAAGTTCCGAAGGCGGCTAACGAGGTCTTGACGACCGGCATCAGGGAAGACAACGCGGATCTTGTCAAAGCAGCGCTCGCGAAGACGATAAGCCCAGAGAATCTCACTGCCGCGCTCATCATGGCTTCTGACGGCGAGCCCAAGCCGGCGATGGTTGAGTTGTTAAAGGCCGCTGGTGCCAAGCCCGCAATGGTGCTCCCCGATGCGGTTCTGGACTCGTATGTTGGAAAATATAAGACTGAGAACGGTACTGAGATTACGATTAGCCGGCTCGGCGCACTCTTACTCGCAAACTCGCCAGGTCAAACGTTGCGGCTATTCCCGCTCGATGAAAAAACTTTTCGGCCGCCTGCCTTCGACCAAATGAGAGTGGTTTTTGAAACCGAAGGCAATAAGGCGACTGGCTTCGCATTGATTCAGGGATTAAACACACCCAACTCAAACACATCCAAATTCAAGCGCGTCGAGTAATTTGGAGTGCGGTGACCTGTCACCGCTCTGTTCTCTGCTGACCTTCAAAGACGAAAGCGGCGACAGGTCGCCGCACTCCAAATTTTCCGGAGGATTAAATGACCAAGTTGACGTTGTCCATTTACTGTTTGCTCTTAACATCATTCGCAGTTCAAGCACAGAACTGGCCTCAGTTTCGCGGACCCGGCGCGTCAGGTGTAGTAGAAGGGCAAACTGCGGCCGAGAAGTGGGACGGGTCAAAATCGGTTAACACAGCCTGGAAGGTTCCGATACCTGGCCTCGGCCATTCCAGTCCGGTTGTTTGGGGCGACAAAGTTTTTGTTACAACGGCGGTCACTTCCGGCGCGAAAGATGAAACGCGTTACGGACTGTATGGCGATGTTGAGCCGGTCAAAGATGATCCCAAGCACACGTGGAAGGTTTACGCCCTCGACAAACGAACCGGGCGGGTCCTTTGGGAGCAAGTTGCATACGAAGGAATGCCGAAGGTCAAGCGACATCCAAAGTCGACGCATGCTGATTCGACGCCCGTGACTGATGGTAGGTACCTGATAGCCTTATTCGGTTCACATGGTCTATACGCATATAACCTCAACGGCAAGTTACTCTGGAAGCAAGATCTCGGCGTGCTCGATTCTGGCTGGTTCTACGATGCCGATTACCAGTGGGAGCACGGCAGCTCGCCCGTCATTTACCGCGATCTCGTAATTGTCCAGGCTGATGTGCAAAAGGACTCGTTCATCGCGGCTTACAACATTAAAACTGGGAAGCTCGCGTGGAAGACATCGCGTGACGAGATCTCCTCCTGGGGTACGCCGACGGTCTACGAAGGTAAGACGCGTGCTGAAGTTATCACCAACGGTTCTAAAGCAATTCGCGGTTACGATCCAATGACAGGCAAAGAGCTTTGGCGTTTGACTCCGAACTCGGAGGTTACTACTCCAACTCCCTTCGCTGCACGTGATCTGATTTTCGTTACAAGTGGCTACAGAGTGATCCAACCGATCTATGCGATCAAGCCGGGCGCGACGGGCGATATCTCGCTCAAGGATGGCGCTACTTCAAATACCTATATTGCATGGAGCAAGACGCGCGGTGGTCCTTACATGCCTACGCCGATCGTTTACGGAGATGTGCTGTACACCTGTTCTAATCAAGGTGTCGTTACCGCGTACAATGCCGACAATGGCGAGCGACTCTATCAAGAGCGACTGGGCGGCAAAGGTGGCGCATTCACCGCTTCTCCCGTCGCGTCCGATGGAAAGCTTTACTTTTCAAGTGAAGATGGTGAGGTCTTTGTCGTCAAAGCAGGGCCAAAATACGAATTGTTAGCCACAAATCCTGTGGGCGAAGTAATGATGGCAACTCCAGCCATTTCCGAAGGCCTTGTGTTTGTTCGAGGCCGCAGCCACCTTTTCGCGTTTGGCGACGCGTCTGCTCATAAACTGAAAGCGAAGAACTAATAACCCATAAATGGCGAGGCGGTTTGGTAACGCCTATATCACTTAGGCCCAGAGGAATTCAAAATGAAGAAGATTGTTCGAACGTTCATATCAGTTTCATGTCTCTCCCTGTTAGCTCTTGTCGTGACGAATAGCGCGGGCGCGTTTGCGGGTCCAGGTTGGCCGCAATGGCGAGGCCCTTCCGGACAGGGAGTTTCAGAGGAGAAAAACCTACCAAACACCTGGAACAGCGGAAGTAACATTAAATGGAAAACTGCGATTCCTGGTCGCGGGCACTCGTCGCCGATCGTTTGGGGCAATCGAATTTTCCTTACTACGGCAATCGAGGGTGAAGTTGTTCCGGGTGCGAAAGCAGTTACTCATATGGCTGGCGACAAAGAGTTTCTTCACCCGGATAGCATTGGCGCTGATCGCAAACATCAGTTCCAGGTGATCGCGGTTGATCGAAAGACGGGCAAGATTGCCTGGTCGCAAACCGCCTTTGAGGGCACGCCTTACGACAATCGACACCGTAAGAGTTCCTATGCCGCGTCTACTCCCGCCACTGATGGCTCGAACGTCTACGCGTTCTTCGGAACCGAAGGACTGTACGCGTACAGCATCGATGGCAAGCTGAAATGGAAAGCGGATCTTGGCAAACTCGGCACGGTCGGGATGGGCACTGGCACTTCGCCCATCGTCTATCGCGATTTAGTGATAGTTCAATGCGATGAGGAGAATGGCGAGTCGTCATTCATCGTCGCTATGAACAAGAACACCGGCAAAGAAGCATGGAGAACGCCGCGCAAAGTTCAAGTCAGTTGGTCGACGCCTTTGCTGGTCCAGACCTCGAAGCGAGCCGAGTTGATCACGAGTGGGACAGAGTTTGTGATCGCCTATGACCCTGCGACCGGACAAGAGTTGTGGCGACACAATGGGGTTAAGAGCAACGCCATTCCATCGCCCGTCGCAAACAACGGTGTGGTTTTTGTCTCGGCGGGATTCCCGGCGAAGATTGCCATGGCCATCACGCTGGGTGGAACTGGTGATCTCGCAGATACAGTGCTTTGGAAATACGCGAAGGGTACCGCGTATGTCCCTTCACCAATCCTCTACGGCGATTATCTTTATCTGACTTCGGATCGTGGTGTCCTGACGTGTCTTGATGCCAAGACCGGCGAAGTGAAATACGAGGGCGGACGCGTCCCTGTGCCCGCGACCTTCACCGCATCGCCGGTAGCCTTTGATGGAAAGATATTGCTGACGAGTGAAGACGGCGACACGTTTGTCGTGAAAGCGGGTCCGAAGCACGAGATTCTGGGAACGAATTCTGTCGGCGAACCGGTCTACGCATCTCCGGCTGTAGCGGATGGGAACATCTTCATTCGAGGCGAGCGAAACCTGTATTGCATCGGAAGCTAGCGTCGACAGGATTCAGAGGCTGAAAAAGGAGCAACGGAAATGAGCCGCAAACTAATTCTCGTGTTTGCATTTGTTCTGACCCTTGGTTCGCTCGCGACCGCCACACTGAGGCCCGATTTTAGTGGCGACTGGACCATGGACCGGGCCCGCAGTTTCGGGCTCCCGGGCAACATGCAACAAACTATGACCGTGAAGCAAACTGCAGATCAAATGGAAGTGGAAACAAGACTGATTCAGCCCGGTAACGAACGCATAGTCAAAGATACGTACGTCTTCGACGGCAAGGAGTACGACTTTACGCCGCCATCACCGCCGAACGCACCCGTACCAAAAGGGAAGCGTGTGACAAAGTGGCTTCCCGATGGTAACGGCATCCTTGCTGAGGAAGTGACGACAACTGAAACGCCGAAAGGTCTAGTCACAACAAACATCATCAAGAAATGGACATTCACCGCGGCAGGTGAAATGACGATTGCAATGTTTGTTGATGGACCGAACGGATCGTACGAGGCGAAGAGGATCTTTACGAAGAAGCAATAGGAATCAGAAGCCGCGGGCAGGAAAAAGAAATCATTGGTCAGTTATTAATTGACAGTTATCAATTATCATTTGAAGACCACCGACTCCGATCAAGTTGCATAACATTGAAGTGTATCGCAGCGTGCGACGTACGAAATCATCAGCGCTCAACCTGCGATGAAACAACTCAAGTTCCGATAATCGCAGTCAGGAAGGGCGGTTTACCCCCGCTGAGATCCATAGCCGCCAACGCTCATTCCTTTACGTCCCGCTGATGATTCGCACGCCGCACGCTGCGACGAAGGACACGTGTTATGCAACTTGAGCGGGGGTAAACCGCCCTTCCTGACTGCGATTAACTAAGCTTGGACTATTTCATTTACACTTGAGCGCTGATGATTTTGCACGTCGCACGCTGCGATGAAGCTTCAAGGTTATGCAACGTGGCAAAGCCTGTGCGTTACCAGGGCCTCGTCATTGAAACTTCTTCAGTCGCGCGAGCGGTGACCACCGATCTTTCATTCGGCAATCTTGTAAACAGCCATCTCTGTTGCGTTGCGGACAAACAACTTTCCACCCGCGATTGCTGGATAGTTCCACGTCTTGCCCTTGAGCGCCGCAAATTTCGCTACTTCCGTATAAGCATCCGGGCTCGCCTTAACTAGTGCAAGTTCCCCTGTATCGCTGATCACAATCAAGTGACCACTGGCGACGAGCACCTGACCGTAACCGTAGCGTCC
>DATJKB010000634.1:0-8191 GCA_035491875.1 Pyrinomonadaceae bacterium
CGAAAAATCGTCTCCCCCGCACCAACCCTTCTCACAGATCCTTCGCTCTAAGCTCGCGAACGCACGACTGATCGATATCCTGAAGGTACCGACCGATCGAATTGTGCACATGAGCTTTCGGTCAGACGATCAATCAGAATGGGGATTGGTATGTCAGTTAACGGGAAAGGCTGCGAATCTGCTTCTGCTGGATAACACGGCTCGTGTTGTCGATACGCTGCGTCCTCCAAAAGGTCAAGGTCAAAATGCGGGAGAGGTCTATCAAGCTCCGCCTTCTCATCCTGAGGGTTCGCACGCAGAGATGACGTTCTCAATCGGTGAATCGCCTTCCGCTTCGGCGGATGCTTATTTCGCCGAACTTGATGCGTGGAAGGCGTGGGAGACAAGGGCAAAGAGTCTACGTGGCCGACTCCAGCAACGACTCAGACAGAAACGAAACCTCGTAACCAATCTACAAAGCGACTTAGCGACCCATGGCGATCCAGAAGGGCACAAACGAATTGGAGATTTGCTATTGGCAAATCTGGGGACCGCAATCCGCCGCGGCAATACTGTGGAGATCAAGGATTACTACAGTGAAGAGACACCAACGATCTCAGTCGAAGTCGATGAGAACACTTCACTTCAGGAAGAAGCGGCACGAAGGTTCCGGCAATACACCAAGGCCAAAAGAGCGCGAGAAGAGATCTTTGAACGGTTGGCTCTACTCGATACGGAGTTGGTAAATCTCGAAAAAGAGCAAAATGAACTGGATAAGATTATTGCAGGACGTGATGAAGCGGCGTTGAACGATCTCGATTCGGAAACTAGAACGGGAACTAAGAAGCCTCTCAAGCAAGCCGAGCCGACAAGACTTCCCGGCGTTCGTCATTACGTATCGACTGATGGTTACGAGATCCTTGTCGGCCGGGCTGCGCGCGATAACGACAACCTGACGTTTCGTATCGCGCGTCCGAATGATCTCTGGTTGCATGCAGCCGACTATCCGGGCTCGCACGTGATCGTTAGAAATCCCACTCGCAAAGAGATTCCCCAGCGCACGATGATCGAGGCTGCTCAACTGGCCGGCAAATTTAGTCAGGCTGGGGACGACACCAAAGTCGTCGTTCATTACACTCCGCGCAAATTCCTATCAAAACCAAAAGGCGCGGCGCCGGGACTCGTTCGCATGTCGACCTTCAAATCTATCACCATTGAGCCGAAGGAAGCGGTGTCGCGCGTGCGCTAGTGATGCGTTGTGTCTTCTTACGGTCTGTGCTAAATACCGCGTGATGAACCAGGAGCTGTCGCAACTCATCGACCAACTCGACGCTGTGTCAACAGACGCGCAGTCGACTTTCGGACAACTGACGACACAACAGTTGAACTGGAAACCATCAGCTTCTGAATGGAGTGTCGCACAGTGTCTGGAACATCTCATTACTTCGAATCATGGCTACATTCCGATCTTCAATAAGATCAACCGAGGTGAATACAAACGATCGCTCAAGGAGCGACTTCCGGTGTTACCCGGTGTCTTTGGCTCACTTGTTCTCAACGCGGTTAAGCCGGAAACAAAGCGAAAGTTGAAAGCAGGGAGAGATTTCCAGCCAGCGAACAGCGAGATCCCAGCGGATATCGTTTCGCGATTCGAGACACAGCAGAAGCAAATCAGTGAGCTCATGAAATCAACTCGCGAATTGAATCTGCGGCAGGTCATTATCACCTCACCGGTCCTGAGTTTCGTGACGTATAGCTTGTTCGATGCCTACCGGATCATCGTCGCGCACGATCAACGACACGTGGCCCAGGCGAAGCGAGTGATGGCCAGAGAAGGCTTCCCAGGCTGAATAAAGTCGGGCTCAATCTCACGGTTATAGTGTCATAACTTTGATTTACATTCAGTAATCAAATCTGGTACTGTCGGCTCCTCCCTCGCCGATACACACAACTTGGATAACTAGCCCAGCAAACGCTCCCGACGTTTGGATAACTTGTAATCAGCCCCGTGCCATCAAGCGCTTCATTACGCGAGATGGTTCGAACAATTAATGCGCTAGGGCATGTTCACCTGTGCAAACCTGACAACTTCCTTTCAAGTTCCCGGCAAGCCACAGATGCCCTACCTCAAACTCTGCTAATTGGAGGCATGAACGATGCGGAAGATCCTAGTGCTGGCGTTTCTCGGTGCTGCGTGTGCAGTCGCCTCTTTGTTTCCCTTACAAAAATCGGGCGCACAAAAGGTCCAACGACAAGATGTCCGAACTGAACCAAGAGTGGTTAACACTCGAACGCTGCCGGATTTCGATATTCGGCTCGGCGATACAGGTGAGTTTGTCGATGAAGATGTGTCGTCGACAGCGATCAAGCAGCAAGGGCTGCGTAGTAGTAAGTCTAATGCAAGAGCGTCGGCTGTCGAGCAGTTTCGCGCGAAGTTAGAGGCGGAAGACAAGCACAACCTGCGCGCAGTGGTTAACGATACGGGCGCGATGAAAAACCTTTTCGTCGACGGCGGTGCTTTGTCAGAGCCGCGATCTGATTTCGTTGACAACATTGCTCGCGGGTTCCTCAAAACTCATAACGAACTGTTCGCGCTCTCGACTGCTGACGTCACAAATCTGCAAGTGACGAAAGAAGACAATGATCACGGCACCACCTTCGTCGACTACGTGCAGACAGTCGGCGGCTACAAGGTCTTCGAAGGTCAGGTTCAGGTTGTCGTTAATAAGTACGGGCAGGTGCTCAATGTGCGCGAAGGTTTTCTCGTCGATCAGCCGCCTGCAAAACTAAAAGCGGGCCTGAGTGAACCGAAGGCCATTGCTGCGGCTTTGGAGTACTGCGGCCGAACGGTGTTTCCCTCCTTTGCGGAAACACAGTCACGCGCTGCGAGAGGGGACACCGCACGTTTCGCGAATCCGCTCGATCTCGGACTCGAAGAGATAACTTCGGAATTGAATGTGGTCCGCGTTGGTGATGAGTCGCGACTAGCCTGGCACATTTACGCGGAAATTGGTCCGGAAGAGTGGTACGAAATCCTTGTCGACGCGCAAAGCGGAGAACTGCTGTTGCGTCACAACATTTATGTGTTTGAAGCACAGGGAACGGTTTATACCGAAGCGCCAGACAAGGGCGCGAGACTACTCGTTTCGTTTGTTGGTGACACGAGTATCAACACCGCCGCGGGCTGGATGGGAACTTCGACTGTAACTACCGGCAACAACGTCGAGGCGTATCTCGACAGTGACGCCAACAATGCGCCGGATCCTAACAACGGCTCCGGCCTCTCTAACGGCCACGCATCGGCTGCGAACCAGGACTTTACATTCCCGTTTTCAACCGCAGTTGACCCACGGACGCAGCAGGCGGCAGTTGTAACGAATCTTTTTTATTACAACAACATCATGCACGACTTCTCGTACCGTTTAGGGTTTACCGAGAGTGCTCGCAACTTCCAGGTCGACAATTTCGGACGCGGCGGACTAGGAAACGACTCGGTTCGCGCCGAAGCTCAGGACGGGTCCGGTACAAACAATGCCAACTTCGCAACACCGCCTGACGGCTCTCGTCCGCGCATGCAACAGTTTCTATTTACTTCTCCAAATCCCGATCGTGATAGTTCGGTTGACGGAGACGTCGTCTTTCACGAATACGGACACGGTATTTCGAACCGGCTCATAGGCAACGGTAGTACCGCATTGAGTGGAACACAGTCGGGCGCGATGGGCGAAGGATGGTCTGACTATTGGGCGACGACGATCAACGACGACGGCGCCGTTGGTGAATACGTCACCAACAATCCTAACGGTATTCGTCGAGCGGCGTACACCGTTCCAGCCGCAGCAGTACACGACTCTTATGCAGATGTCGGAGTTGGCGGATTTCAAGTTCACCGTGACGGTGAGGTTTGGGCCGCGACGCTTTGGGATTTGCGAACACAACTCGGGGCAGCGCTTTCCGATCGATTGGTGCTGCACGGAATGAAGTTCACACCTAATCGTCCTTCCTTCTTAAACGCGCGCGATGGAATTTTGCAGGCGGATCAAGATCTGAATGCGGGCGCAAACCGTTGTGCCATCTGGACGGTATTCGCGCGACACGGCATGGGCGTTTCTGCTGTTGGCAACGACGGCACAACACACACTGCAGCTACAGATGTTCCAGCAGATTGTGGCGGCACGTGCACTTTCTCTGTTAGCCCAACTAACGCGAGCTTCACGGCTGCCGGCGGAACAAGCACCGTCAACGTCACCACCAGTGCTGGTTGTGATTGGACTGCGGTAAGCAACAACAGCTTCATCACCATTAACTCTGGAGCGGGCGGAAGCGGTAATGGAATTGTGAACTACTCCGTATCCGAGAACACGTCGCCCAGTAGCCGAAGTGGCTCAATGACGATCGCAGGAATTAATGTCACGGTCACGCAAAGCGGCGCTGTAGCGGGTTGTCCCAATGCTCTGACGAATCCCGGATTCGAAAGCGGCAGCGCGCCGTGGGTGCTCAGCGGTCAGGTGGTACGTAGCACTGGCTCATTCCCGCATAGCGGCATTGGCTACATGATTATCAACGGAGTGAACAGCAGCAGCGGTACGCTTTATCAAACCGTGACTGTTCCGTCTGGTTGTTCGAATCTGAGATTCTGGCTGAACGTCACATCGAACGAAGCAACGGGAGCGGCCGTATTCGACCGTCTGTTTATTGAAGTGAGAAACACAAGTGGAACATTGCTGGCTACGCTGGCAACTTTCAGTAATCAGAACAAAGGTACAGCCGGTGTGTATGTGTTGCGAGGGCCTTTCAACCTGAGCAGTTTTGCCGGTCAAACCGTTCGTATTCAATTTCGCGGAACGAACGACATCACATTGCCGACGATTTTCCGCATTGATGATGTCTCGTTGCAGTAAAAAGCAAAAAAGGGACGCAGGATTGAACCCCTGCGTCCCATTATCCGCACTCCTGACGAAGTTAGTGCGTTTGCGTCGTGTTATCCTCAACGCGACATGAAACCAAAGTCGTCCGCTGTCACAAAATCTGAAAGTCTATTCGCTCGCGCCGTGGAGCTGATGCCAGGTGGTGTCAATTCCCCCGTGCGTGCCTTCCGTGGTGTCGGTGGAACACCTCGATTCATTCGCAGTGCTCAAGGTCCAACAATCACTGATGTCGACGGCCGGACCTACATCGACTACGTCGGTTCATGGGGTCCGATGATCCTGGGCCATGCCGATGCTGAAGTTGTTCATGCTCTTCAGGAGGCCACCGAAAACGGCACAAGCTTTGGCGCTCCAAATGAACTTGAAGTCGAGCTTGCTGAAGAGATCATCGATGCTGTGCCTTCGATTGAAATGGTTCGGATGGTCAGCAGCGGCACTGAAGCGACAATGTCTGCGATTCGTCTTGCTCGCGGGGTTACGGGAAGATCGAAACTGATCAAGTTTGAAGGTTGTTATCACGGCCATGGCGACAGTTTACTGGTGAAAGCAGGTTCGGGTGTCGCGACCCTTGGCTTGCCTGACAGTCCGGGTGTGCCCCGCCCTCTGGCTGAAGAAACGATTACGGTTCCTTTCAATAACGCCGATCAGCTCCGCGAAGTCTTTTCCGCTCATTCCGACATCGCCGCGGTCATCATCGAGCCGGTGGTTGGCAACATGGGGTGCGTGCCGCCTTTGCCGGGATACCTCGAAGCCGTCCGCGAAATAACAAAGACGAATGGAGCGCTTTTGATATTTGACGAAGTGATGACTGGATTTCGAGTGGCGCGTGGAGGGGCGCAGGAACTCTACGGAATCAACCCTGACATCACGACGCTCGGAAAAATCATTGGTGGTGGCTTGCCGGTAGGTGCTTACGGCGGAACGAAGGAATTGATGAACAGCGTTGCGCCGGCAGGTCCGGTCTACCAGGCCGGCACGCTGTCGGGTAATCCACTGTCGATGACTGCAGGTCTTGTCACACTCCGTCGCCTGCGCGACAAATCGATCTACGAGCAACTCGAGCGCGCTTCGGCAAAGCTATGTGATGGAGTCGCACATGCCGCTCGCGACGCAGAGGTCTCGACGGTCACAAACCGTGTGGGCTCGATGTGGACCACGTTCTTTACCAATGAGCCAGTTATTAATTGGGATTTAGCAAATAAGGCGGACCGTGCGCGGTACGGTAAATTCTTTCATGCAATGTTGGACCAGGGCGTTTACCTGGCACCATCGCAGTTTGAGGCCGCGTTTGTGAGCGCAGCTCATACCGATGAGGCGATTGAAAAAACAATCGAGGCCGCAAGACAAGCATTTGTGAGTTTGTGAGAGGCGTAATGTATGGTGCGAGACATCAGCGTCATGCGAATACCCCCAACGGCAGTTGGGGGATCGTTCAAACCCAAACCTACTAACCGCGAATCCCAACGCTCAGACGCGCCGCGAACAAAGTTGAGCAATGTACGCTCAACGCCATTCGCGGCGCGCCGAACTCTTTTCTGCTCTGTGTTGTAGGTCGGACCTGAACGATCCCCCAACTGCCGTTGGGGGTATTCGATGACGACAAGCTGAAGTGTTCTCTAACCAATCGGCAGATCGATCGTAAATCGCGAACCGCTTCCAGGCTCGCTTGCCACACTGATCCGGCCCCCGTGGTGTTCAACGATCTGCTTCACTATCGCCAGGCCCAACCCAGTACCCCTCTTTTTCGTTGAGAAAAACGGTTCGAACATCCGATCACGGGTCGCTTTATCCATTCCCTTACCACGATCTTCAATGACTACTCTCGCATAAGTCTTCTGAGCACCCGCATCACCATCAGTGTCGACACTCAACGTCTGGGTCGAGATCTTCACAATAGCATTCTCCGGGCTGGCATCGACTGCATTGGCAATAACATTCACAAACACCTGTCGCAATTGATCAGCATCCCATTGGCCCACAATTGATGTGTCGCTGAATTTGCTTTCGACGGTTGCGTTCTTGTCGCGGATCCGCTCCGATACCAGGTCAATGCTGCGCTCAAGTGAGTCGTGAAGGTCCACACGCGTGCGTTCGAGTGCCTTCTGACGTGAAAACTGCGTGACGTCGACAACGAGTTTGTTGAGGTGCTTGATACCACGTTCGACTAGTTCGATCGTGTTGAGCGCATCCTTATCTGAAACGCTATCGCGCAGCATCGAAACTCCGAGCCGGATGCTTCCCAATGGATTTCGAATCTCATGCGCAACTTGTGTTGTTGCCTGTCCAACGGCAGCGAGTGATTCGCTGCGCCGCAATGTACGTTCTGATTCTGCTACTTCAGTGGCATCGACAAGTGTCACGATCTGTCCGTGATCTCCGTTGATTGCCAGCGGCGATGAATAAACGTCAAACGTCTTCTCGTCACTATCGACTTTCGTCACCCAGCGACCTCTGTAAGTGGCGCGTGCGACGCGGGTCGTCGTTGCCGCTGCCAGCATTTTCATCGCCTCGTCCGAAGCCAAACGCTCAAGCACTGATGCGCCAATGCTCGCCCCGGGAAAAATCTTGAAGAACGCTGCGTTCGCACTGCGAATTCGATCGTCTTCATCAATCGCGGCGATGGCGCTTACCATTCCTTCCAGGAGTTGATTAGTAAATGCTCGCTCTCGACGCGACTCAAACATGCTACGGCGCATCTGCTTGAATCTTCGCTGCACTTCCAAAAGAGTTCCAATCGCAACCAATGCACCAACCAGCAAAGCAATCACGCTCCACATGCGAATCTGTCTGCGCCCCTCTGCTTCGACGGCTTGCATACGAGTAAAGATCTGCTCCTGCTGCGTTTGAGACGCCACAAACAGATCATTCAGTTCACCATCGACTGTACGAAACGAAGGAAACCCCTCGAGGCTGTATCGCCTGATGTCGCGCGTAATATCCACGTAGTTTTGGAGGTCATTGCGGAACTGTATCCACGAAGCATCTTCGGAGAGCGGCGGACGGTCCAGCTGGCCCATGAACTCCGTCACATCATCACGAGCCGTCAAAAGCCTGAGTTCAAAAGGCGGATTCAGTACCCCGCGCGATTCAAAGTCAGATCTTGTTCTTGCTTCGTTGTCGAGTTTTGTTATCGCGAGCCGCAAATTCAGCAACAGGCTAAGCCGCGCCGTGTACTGTGTCTCCAGGCTCCGGGCTTCAAAGCTGACGTCGGTCATGATTTGCACGCTCCACAGAGACAGCGTTGCAATCAGTGCCAGCAATAAAAGGAATCCGATCACAAGTGG
>DATJKB010000635.1:0-3969 GCA_035491875.1 Pyrinomonadaceae bacterium
TCATTCCCTCTCATCTAAATCGTTCAACAACTCACTCAATTCCAACGGCAACGGCGCAGTGAACTCCATTTGGGTTTGCGTTACTGGATGAACAAAGCCGAGTCTCTCCGCGTGCAGAAAGTGTCGACCGAGATTGCGAATCCGCGCGCGCAATCTTGCATCCGGCACTGAATTATCTCGTCCGCCGCCGTATGTTTCATCGCCGACGACCGGATGCTTGAGCCATGAAAGATGAACGCGAATCTGGTGCGTTCGTCCCGTTTTCAATTCAACATCCAGCAGCGTGAAGCGCTGGTAGCGGCGACGCACATGAAATATTGAGATCGCCCCCCTACCTCCTTTGACCACAGCCATTCGCGTTCTATTACCAGAATCCCGCGCAAGGGGTTGATCGATTTTGCCTGACTCGGCTTTGACGAGACCATGAACCAGAGCAATGTAAGATTTGAAAACCGTCCTCTCGCGAAACTGATCAGCTAGCTTCTCGAGAGCTGATTCAGTTTTTGCAACCACCAGTAGCCCGGAAGTGTCACGATCCAATCGATGTACGATGCCTGGTCGCGGCACGTCTCCGCTCGAGGGCAACTGTTGGAAATGAAAACTGAGCGCATTAGCAAGCGTTCCCGAATGTATTCCGGCGGCCGGATGGACCACGAGCCCGGCGGGTTTGTTAACTACGGCAACGGCATCGTCTTCGTAGATGATTTCGAGAGGTATGTCTTCCGGTGTGAAGCTCGTAGCAGTTGAAGCAACCAGTTCTATTTCGACTTCATCGTTGACGCGCAGTTTGTAAGAAGGTTTCGCCGGTTTCGAATTGACGAGTACATCGTCATCGTCGATCAGTCGTTGTAAGCGCGCTCGACTCCAATCGGGAATCTTCGCTGCAAGATATGCGTCGAGACGCGCGCCGGCGTTTTCAGAATCGATCTTGAAGGTGAGGATCTCATTGATTGCCGATTTTTGATTGCCGATTGGAGTCATTGCCGCTTGCCGAATGGATCGCTCGAATACCCCCAACGGCAGTTGGGGGATTGTTCAGACCCGACCTACGACACAAGTGAAAAAAAACTTAACGCGCCGCGCATTCAATGGCCTTCATTGTTCAGGTTCATTCGCGGCGCGTCGGAGTCACAGAGGTTCGCCGCTGGTAGGCCGAACTTGAAGGATCCCCCGACTGCCGTCGGGGGTATTCGGGCGATCCAATCGGCAAGCGGCAATTGGCAATGACTTCACCCATTTCCTCGTTCGAAGTCGCGCATGAACGACACCAGCGCTTCGACGCCGGCTCGCGGAAATGCATTGTAGATCGACGCACGAATGCCGCCGACAGACCGGTGACCCTTCAGTCCATCCAGACCCTTTGCAGTTGCTTCAGCGGTAAACTTCTTCTCCAACTCCTCTGACGGCAAACGGAACGTCACGTTCATTATCGAGCGACAATCCGGATCTGCATGACCGCGATAAAAAGAGGTTGAGTCGATCGCATCGTAAAGCAACTGCGCCTTCTCTCCAGTCTCCTTTTCCATCGCCGCGAGACCGCCCTTGTCTTTCACCCAGTTGCAAACGAGGCCGAGAATGTAAATGCCCCACGTGTTCGGCGTGTTGTAGAGTGATTTGTTCTCAGTGTGGGTTCGATAGTCGAGCATTGTGTGGAGGCCGTCGGGTATTCGCTGCAACAGATCGTCGCGAATGATCACCAGCGTCACGCCACTTGGTCCCATGTTCTTCTGCGCTCCGGCATAAATCAAACCGTACTTCTCCGTTGGAATCCGATGCGACAGAATGTCTGAGGAAGCATCAGCCACGAGTGGCACTGAACCAACGTCAGGTTCTTTTTTCCACTCAACGCCTTCGATCGTTTCGTTCGTTGTGATGTGGACGTAGGCTGCATTTGAATTCAGCTGCAGTTCTTCCTGGGTTGGAATTCGCGTAAAGCCACCGTCGGCCATCGTCGCAGCGATGTTCACCGCGCCTACTCGTTTCGCTTCCTTCACCGCCTTCTTTCCCCAACTGCCCGTGACGATGTAGTCGGCGCTTCCGTCAGCCGGCAGTAGATTCATGGGCACCATTGAGAACTGTAAACTCGCGCCACCCTGTAGAAATAAGACGTGATAATTGGCGGGGATACCCAACAACTCACGCAAGCCTGATTCAGCGTTTCCAATTATTTCGTCAAACGTTTTCGAGCGGTGGCTTATCTCCATCACCGACATGCCCACACCCGGCAAGCTGAGTAGATCGCGTTGCGCTTCTTCGAGCACCGGAACCGGTAACACTGCCGGACCGGCACTGAAATTAAAGATCCTTTCTGTCATAAAGCCTCCGATTGGGAATAGGGAATCACTCTTCGAAACGTGAGCGAAGTGCTTTGCCAGCCACCTTAATGACCATCGATCGCGGAACAAATCGTTCGGCCTCGACCATTACATAATTGGTCCAGCCTGAAATGACATTGCTCTTACCGCGTGCGAGCCCTCGAAGCGCAACAGCAACTACCTCCTCCGGAGTTTGTATCGTGCGCATCGGTGGCTGGTCCATATTAGACGCCTGAAAGAAATTAGTTTCAGTAACACCGGGGCAAAGCGCCATCACATGAATTCCGTGTGTGCGGTTTTCTTCCCACAGCGCCTCTGAAAACGAAAGCACAAAGGCTTTCGAAGCGGCGTAAGTGGCCATGAAAGGCACTGCTTGAAAACCGGCAGTCGAGGCAACGTTGATGATCGTTCCCTGCTTACGCTCACGCATCGGCACGAGGAATCGATGCGTCAACTCGACAACAGTTCTGACATTCAGATCCAGGATCTTCAGTTCAGTTTGCAGATCCAGGCGCGCAAAGTTGCCCATTGAACCGAAACCGGCGTTGTTGATGAGCATGTCGATTTCGAGTTGGCGTTTCTTTGTTTCTTCAAAGAGTCGTTCACCCGAATCAGGCTCAGTCAAATCAAGCGCAAAGTACTGCGCACGGACGCCACTGATTCTTCCCAGCTCGTTACACAGCGTGATCAGCTTATCTTCCGACCGCGCAACCAGGAGAACATTTCGTCCGCGTGTCGCGAGTTTGCGGGCGAATGCTGCGCCGATACCGCTCGAACTGCCTGTGATAAGTGTTGTATTCATTGCCTAGCGGAGCTGAATGAGATTCAACTCGAGTATGTCTGCGCTTTCAGAGCGCAACTTATTCAGCATGCCGGCAGAGGGTGCGTTGTCGAGGTTAATGCGGGCGACAGCAGCGGCGGCCCCTTCGAAAACGATGTTCTCCATCTCCTGAACGTTAATCTGTTCACTCTTGATTGCGTCGAGCACTCCAGCGAGTACTCCCGGACGATCGAGGTGTCGAACAACGAGGCGATAGGTTGCAGGAGATTGTTGGGACAGGTTTACAACGTTCGGCACCTTACCTGTTTCCTTAAACTCGCGGACGATGCGCACCGTCTCAGCCGCGATTGCTTCCTGAGCTTGATCAGTTGAAGCGCCGATGTGATGAGTGCCGTAGAGATTGGCTTCGTTAACAATCGGGTCCTGAAATTCTCCCGTTCCTGTCGTTGGCTCGATGGCGAAGACATCCAGTCCGGCGCGAATACCGCGCATTTTCATCGCTTGGGCCAATGCGGCTTGATCTACGACCTCGCCCCTGGCGGTATTGATGAAGTAACTGCCTTCCTTCATCGCATTGAAAAAATCGGCGCCGATGAGACCTTTTGTTTCAGGCTTCAAGGCCAGATGAACGCTGACAATGTCCGCTGAGTGCGCGACGTCGAGCGGAGTCTGTTTGTATTCGACGCCCAGGTGTGCAGCGTGTTCCGGCGTTAGACTACGACTCCAGGCGACAACCGGCATTCCAAACGCCTGTGCGCGTGGGACCATTTCCTGTCCGATCTTTCCCACGCCGATTAGTCCGAGCGTGCGGCCAAACAAGCCTCGCGCTTTGGAAAACTCCTTCTTGTTCCATTGGCCCTGGCGAAGAGTGAC
>DATJKB010000636.1:0-9416 GCA_035491875.1 Pyrinomonadaceae bacterium
GAATCCTGATTTGCGATCGCCGCTCGCAACTCCTGGAGCAACAGTCAACGTCGGCGAATACATCCTCGCGATCAATGGCGTCGAACTGAAAGCGCCCGACAATATCTTCCGTTTACTCGATGGCACCGCCAATCGTCAGACAGCATTGACGGTAAACACAACGCCATCAATGGAAGGCGCGCGCACGGTCACTGTGATTCCAATTCCAAGCGAGCAGGGATTGCGCACGCGCGCATGGGTTGAGTCGAATCGTCGCCTGGTTGAAAAACTTTCTGACGGACAACTCGCTTACGTTTATCTCCCGAATACTGGACAGCCTGGTTACTCCAGCTTCAATCGGTACTATTTTTCGCAGCAGGACAAGAAAGGCGTGGTCGTCGACGAGCGGTTCAATGGCGGTGGATCGGCTGCCGACTACATCATCGACGTTTTGCAGCGCGACTTTGATGGTTACTTCAACAACGTCGCCGGAGATCGCTTCCCGTTTACCAGTCCTTCGGCTGGCATCTGGGGACCGAAAGTGATGATCATCAATGAAATGGCCGGCTCCGGTGGCGACTTGATGCCCTACATGTTCAGGCGAAGGAAACTTGGACCACTCGTAGGCAAGCGCACGTGGGGTGGCCTCGTTCATACCGCCGATACACCGCCATTTATCGACGGCGGATCGATGATCGCACCGCGTGGTGGCTTCTTCACTCGCGACGGCAAATGGGCAGTAGAAAACGAAGGTGTGGCCCCTGATATCGATGTAGAGAATTGGCCCAAGGACGTAATTGCCGGCCGCGATCCACAACTCGAACGCGCGGTGCAAGAGGCAATGGCGCTTTTGAAGCAACGACCGATAGATCGTATGGGGAAGGAGCCGCCACCGCCTGTGTGGGGTCAGCGACCTTGAAGTCCAATTTAAGTGTGTAGGGGCGTCCCACCGTGGGCGCCCCGCAAAGCGCCATCAATGGGGCGCCCAACGGTCGGATGCCTCTGCACATCAAGAACCACCTAATACTAAACCCTCTTTGTGGTAATATCCGCCACAACTCTCCCGTAAGTCGACTCCAGACAATTCGGCTATGCGTCGCAAGTCTCACCTCCTATTTTCTTTGATCAGTATCGTTGTGGTTTGTCTGCCCTCATTGAATGCCTTTGCTCAATCGCCGCCGAAGAAAAGACCAGAACTCAAGCAATTCGGTTCGAGTCTAAAACGTCTCAAATGGGACCCGACGCTCAAGCAGGCGGTCCAAACAAAACAAGACAAGAAAACCGATAGCCTCAACGAAGGTGACGTTGTCCGCATCGACACCAATCTGGTGACGAGTGACATTCTAGTTGTCGATGACAAAGGCAGGCTTGTGCAAAACCTGACGCGTGACGATTTCCTGGTGACAGAAGATGGTCAAGCGCAGGAAGTCGGTTACTTTCTTCGTGGCGATAGTGAGTCGAGGCCACGGACGATCGTTCTGATCATTGACTACAGCGGATGTTACGCGCCGTTTCTTCGAAGAAGCATCGATGCCGCGAAAGTGATGGTAGATAAACTCGCCCCGCATGATGTGATGGCGATAGTTACAGATGATGTCGAGATGATTGTGAACTTCACCGACGACAAGAACAAGCTAAAGAAAAAACTGGAGTGGTTGTGGGAAAATCACCACATGCGACTGGGCGCTCTCGCCGGTACGCTCGGTATCGATTTCAAAATTGGCAAGGGTCTGACGTATAGCGCCCTGATGGCTACGCTGAAAGAAGCGTTCATACACGAAGATCTTCGCCCAATAATTGTCTTTCAGACGGACGGTAACCAGATTTTTGGCTTGCGCGATGCTCCAACCGTTAATTCTGCTTTTCAACCAGACCTGCCAGACGAACTAAAAGCAGAGCATCAGAGATTGCTGGAGAAATGGAAAAAGAAGAATCCAAATCCAACTTTCTCAACAGAATTCAGCGTGGCCGATGTTTATCGTGCGGTAGAAAAATCACGCGCGACCATTTACACGGTTGTTCCTGGTTTTCAGTTGATCGAACGAACTCCAGACCAACAACTGAAAGTAATGAGGAAAAAAACCGAATTTGAAATGGCATCGTTTGAGGAGATGTACGCGCCGTCAGAGATCCTGGCGAGGAAACAGGTTCGGGACTCGTATGAGAAGCGTCGTGCGTTTTCTCCGCAAAATCTAATGTGGGCGGCGCAGCGTGAGATTGTGATGCAGGATGCATTAGCAACCGTCGCCGCAAAGACCGGCGGTTGGACGGAATTCCTCGAGAATCCCGAGGACGCCGATGGGGTCTACAACCGAATCATGACTGACATCAATCATCGATACATCATCGGTTACTACCCAACGAACAAAGCGCACGACGGCGCACGACGAAAGATCAGCATCCAGCTAAAGGGACATCCGGACTACTACGTGCTCGGTCGTAGTTCATACTATCCGCCTGCACATTAATGGCAGTTCTGTTACTGCTTATGCGCTCCAAACAGATCACCATCGTCCTGATCGTAACGCTGGTCATTGGAGTGTTCGACTCATCAATCCTTGCGCAATCGAAACAAAAGCAGCGACCCAAACTAAAAGACTTCGGTTTCAGTCTGGACCGCCTCAAGAGGGATGCACCAAAAAAACAACCGGTTTCAAGAAAAGATGAGATGAAATCGGAGACTGAACTTGATGAAGGCGACGTTATCCGAATTGAGAGCAATCTCGTTACATCAGAAATATCGGTGCTCGATGATAGGGGAAATCTCATTCAAAATCTGAGTCCGGACGAGTTAGTTGTAACCGAAGATGGTGAGCCACAGAAGGTGGTTCATTTTCTTCGCGGCGACGATAAAAAGATCCCACGAACAATTGTTTTGCTTATTGATTACAGCGGTAGTCAACTACCATATATTCGCAGAAGTATCGATGCTGCAAAGGTGCTGGTCGACAAACTCTTGCCCCTAGATGTGATGGCAATCGTCACGGACGATGTCGACCTGCTTATTGATTTTACAAATGATAAAGAGAAGCTGAAGCAAAAACTCGAATCGCTGTTTGAGCGCACACAGGCAGGTAGACTAGGCAGGAGCGTTCAATACAGTGCGTTAATGGCTACTCTTAACGAAGCTTTCTCAGAAGAAGATCTACGCCCAATAATCATCTTCCAAACGGATGGAGATCAGCTCGGCTCCTTACGCGATCCCGTTGTCGGCTTGGAGATTCCGCCCGACTTACCAAAGCATCTAAGGGACGAGGTGGTACGTCGCCGGGAGCGCTCCGCAGGAAGCGGCGTAGAGTTTACCTTGTTTGATGTTTACCGAACGGTAGAGAGGTCACGCGCAACCGTTTACACCGTCATTCCTGGATTTCGATTGCTCAGTAAATCCCAAGAAGAGCAAGTAGAGACCCTGCGGAAGCTACAGCAGACGATGTTGATTCGGGACGGTAAGTGGAGTCGCAAAGAGCAAGAAAAATACAAAGCCATAAAGGATGAGTGGCGAATCTTTTCCCCGGCTAATCTGGTGTTCGCAGCTCAAGAGCAACTGATCACCCAACAAGCCTTGCACGGAGTCGCATCTCGGGCGGGAGGTTGGACCGAGTTTCTGGAAGCACCGGAGCAGGCGGACGGCATCTACAATCGGGTTCTGGTTGATATCGATCATCGATACATTGTCGGCTACTACCCAACAAACAAGGCGCACGATGGCACGAAACGAAAGATTAAATTTTTCGTAAAGGATCATCCCGAATATAAAGTGGTCGGACGCAACTGGTACTATGCGCCCGCACAATAGCGTCTCACACCGGTGATGCGAATCCGAGAGTTGAGACGGGGTGGGAATGATTCAAGCAGAGACTGGGAGCGCGGACGTCCTCGTCCGCAATGAGCGAAGCGAATTATTCTGCGCGACTTCGTCGCGTTTGCGGACGAGGACGTCCGCGCTCCCAGTAAAAGACGAGTCAATTACGCTTAGCTAATTCCCCCATGCGCTCGAAATATGCAGCTACGATCTTCCTCATCCTCGCCGTCGCGACTGCTCTGTTTAGTAACTCCTCTTTCGCTCAATCAAGACAAAAGAAGCGACCAAAACTTAAAGACTTTGGCTCCAGCCTGGAACGGCTTAGATGGGATCCAATCAGACAAAGAGCGGTCGAATCAAAACCGCAACCGATTGCGACAGCTGGTGACGGCGGTGAAGACGTTATTCGCATCGAAACTAACCTCGTTACCAGCGACATTCTCGTCGTCGATCCTCAGGGTAATCTGGTTGAAAACCTTACAGCCGATGATTTTCTCGTCACAGAAGACGGAGAACGCCAACAGGTGGTCCACTTTCAAAAAGGCGACAGCGCAACGATCCCTCGCAGTATTGTTTTAATCATCGACTACAGCGGGAGCCAGTTTCCGTTTCTTCGTCGAAGCATTGATGCGGCGAAGTTAATGGTAGACAAACTCAGGCCAATCGACGTAATGGCAATCGTCACTGATGACGTCGAATTGCTCGTCGACTTCACGAGCGACAAGGATAAGCTGAAGAAGAAACTGGAATCACTCGTCGAACGGACGCAAGCCGGCAATAGTCTGTTCGGACTGATATCAAATCGCAGGTTTGGAAAGAGCGCTCAGTACAGTTCTCTAATGGCCACACTCAACGAGACTTTCATAGAAGAAGACCTTCGTCCAATAATTGTTTTTCAAACAGATGGAGATCAGATCTACAACCTGCAAGACCCCGTCCTTAAGTTAAGTATTCCTCCAGACTTGCCTGAGGATCTGAAACCAGAATATGCACAACGCATTCTGCAGTTCGAACTCGAAAGGACAGTGGAATTTAGCTTAGCCGACATTTTCCGTGCTGCAGACAAATCGCGCGCTACCATCTACACAGTAATTCCTGGTTTTCGGCTTATTAACAAGACTCCGGAACAACAGTTGGAGTTACAAAGAAAAACTCTTGAAACCACTAACGCCCAAGTGATCGCTCGCATGAACGAGAAGTCGAGAGAGCAATTCAAAGTCCAGCAGGAGCGATACCGGGTGTCTTCTCCAGCGAATTTGAGGGCTAGAGCTCAAGACATCACCATAATGCAAACCGCACTAGCTGCATTGGCGCCGCGAACCGGCGGTTGGACCGAATTCCTCGAAACTCCAGAACAGGCTGACGGCATTTACAACCGGATCCTCGCGGATATTAATCACCGCTACATCGTCGGCTACTATCCAACCAATAAAGACCACGATGGCTCGAGGCGGAAGATCAAGTTCGAGATAAAAAGCCATCCCGATTACTCCGTACTGGGTCGCCTGGCGTATTACGCTCCGTCCGCGCAATAACACTCAAGATATGGGGCAACCCCACTAATCACAACTCTGTGTTAGCATTCGCCACTAAAGGTCAGAAACAAAAAGTTTTGGAGAAGTCAGCGAACGCAACCCCATCGCGTGATTCATAGGAGGATTGAGTGGCAATGCTTCAAGCGCGCGCGGCTTTGGTCGTTGCCGCGCATCATCGGGTCGACTCTTTTTGCTGGAGCGACCGGCATCGGTACTGGTGCATTCGCCTTAATGTTTGTAGAAGGCACGATACTACGCCTGGCTGTCGGCGGACTTATTTCAACGAGTGTGACTGCGCTTGTTCTACTGCTGATCTTGCCCACTCTACGGTCGGAGTTAATTCAAACACTCACCTACGCATACCCACGCGTCGCTACGCTTGAGTCGCCATCAAATTCTTAATGAATCGGAGGAGGCTAATCAAATGTTATTTCCAAGACTGAGGAGAGTTTTCTTCTTCGCGGCTGTTTGCATCATTTCTTTGAACGCGACCATTTTCGCGCAGCAAGCCGCACCCGCACGCACCGGGAAACTGATCGAAGTAAAAATTCCTGCTCCGTCGCTGAAGGGGAATCTTCTCGGTGATCCCACAGAACAAGAAATCGTCGTGTACCTTCCTCCGAGTTATGAAGACGCCCCGGCAAAGCGCTTCCCGACAGTTTACATACTCCACGGATACACAGGTTCAAGTAAGACATGGTCCGATCCCGCAGGGGTGAATCTTAAGGGTCTGATGTCTGAAATATTTAACGGAGCCAAGATCCAGGAAATGATCATCGTCGCTCCGAATGGTTGGAACGCTTACAAGGGCGCCTTCTACACCAACTCAACGGTCAACGGAAACTGGGAGGATTACATCTATCGCGATGTCGTTCAGTATGTCGATTCCAACTACCGTACGATCGCGCGCGTAGAAAGTCGGGGCATCGCCGGACATTCGATGGGCGGATACGGAGCACTCACACTCGCGATGAAACATCCGGACGTCTTCGGTGCCGTTTACGCATTGAGTCCGTGCTGCTTGGGAATGGAAGGAGATTTCACTTCGGAGAATCCAGCTTGGCTAAAAACGCTTCAACTCACATCAAGAGATCAAATCAGTGGAAGCCCGAAATCGTTTGAAGAGTTTTATGAAAATGCATTCGTCGCCGCGTCCGCAGCGTTTTCGCCAAATCCTGCGCGCGGTCCATTCTTCGTCGACTTTCCGTATCAAGAACGGGATGGACGCGTTGAAAAGAATGAGCCGGTGTTTGCGAAGTGGCGCTCAAAGATGCCGCTCTACATGGTCGGAGACAGGAAGGCAGATATGCTGAAGCTTCGCGGCGTCTTCATCGACGTCGGCGAGAAAGAAGAGTTTTCCCACATACGAATCACGACAGGAATGTTTTCGAAAGCGCTTTCGGAACAGAACATTCCACACGTGTTCGAGATTTATCCGAAAGGCACTCACGGGAGCCTGGTTCGCCAGCGTTTACAAACCCGCGTTTTCCAATTCTTTTCAGAAAAACTCGACTTCACAAATCCAAACTGAACATAGTCAGATCATTGTTAGAAACGGTACTGCGCCGGTCACTAAACCCCAACACGCAATTCAACGACTTCGAATCTGCGGTTAGGGTTATTACTCTCTCCCTGCTAAGCTTAGTTCCACATAATCCTCTAGCATTGTTGCCCCCCTATCCTTATCATCCTAGTCTTCGCCTCTGAAGCATATGCCCCTGGCAGAAGGTGCCCTTCTTTCTCACTATAGAATCCACTCCCACATTGGCGCGGGTGGCATGGGCGACGTCTATCTTGCTACCGACACTCAACTTCAACGCAAAGTTGCTCTTAAGATTCTGCCTGCTGAAGTCGCATCGAATACTCAGCGCGTTCGCCGGTTTCTTCAGGAAGCTAAGACAGTATCTGCACTCAATCACCCGCACATCATCACGATCTATGAAGTCGGCGAAGCAGACTCGACTTCTTTCATAGCTACGGAATTCATCGAGGGCAAGACTTTACGTGAAGTCATCAACAGCAAACAGATGCCGCTCGACAAGATCATCGAGATCGCTACTCAGTCTGCTTCAGCGATTACTGCAGCCCACGAAGTGAATATCGTGCATCGCGACATCAAGCCGGAAAACATCATGTTGCGCGACGATGGATACGTAAAGGTCCTTGACTTCGGCCTGGCCAAATTACTGGACCAAAGTAATTCGAATCCCGAAGCGTCGACTCTGGTAAAAACGGCTGATGGAGTGGTGTTGGGTACGGTCAGTTACATGTCGCCCGAACAGGCTCGTGGCGTTGAGGTTGACGCACGAACCGACATCTGGAGCCTGGGAGCGGTCCTTTATGAAATGGTGACGGGCAGACGCCCATTTGAAGGTACTACGTTGAGTGACATACTCGCGGCTGTATTGGACCATGAACCGACCCCCGTGGCGCGTTATTCACCAGAAGCGCCGGCAGAACTGGAGCGAATTATCAGGAAGGCCCTGGCGAAGAATCCAGACCAGCGCTATCAAACCACCAAGGACTTCCTTAATGACCTAAAGGATCTAAAACGCGAGACCGTGCGGCAAAAGATCGTATCAACGGTTGTTTCGCCCTCAACGAAATCTGAGCGCAAGAGTTCGTTACTCTCCAACAAGGTGCTGTTAGTCGCCGTGGCGGTTGTGCTTTTGATTGGCGGCCTCGCTTACCTCTTCCGTGATCGATTGTCAGGAAGAACAAATGCCTCCGATGAACCAATCACTCTCGCCGTGTTGCCGTTTCTTCCACTCAGTCCGGCAGAGGAAATCGGCTTTCTCAGCACTGGGCTACCAGATGCAATCATTACCCGGTTAGCTAACGTCCGTCAGATACGAGTTCGTCCGACCAGTACGATTCTCAAGTACGAAGGCAAGAAGGTGAGCGCACAGACGGTGGGTCAGGAACTCGCTTGCGACTATGTAGTGATCGGCACCTTTCAGAGAATTGGCAGCCATCTGCAGGTGAACGTCCAGCTGGTGCGTACAAGCGATGACGTACCTCTATGGGGTCAGCAGTTTGAGAAGGAGCGGACTGATTTGTTGGGGTTGCAGGATGCCGTGGCAACCCAGATTGCGGACGCATTGAGAATTACAATGACCGCCGCTGAGCAGTCGCGGGTTTTCCGTCGCTATACCGACAACGTCGCAGCTTACGAACTGTATCTACTCGGCCGATCCAAACTGCCGCGTTACAACAAGAACGACACCCTCGCAGCTATCAAAGCTTTCGAAGAGGCATTGCGGCTCGACGCAAACTACGCACTGGCCCACGCGGGACTTGCAGAAGCAAGCGCTCAGATGCGTATTCGTTTTGCGGCGCCGGAGGAGGTACAGTTTTGGGATGAACGAGCAAAACAGGAAGCAAACCGTGCACTCGAACTGGATGGGAACTTGGCGGAGGCGCACGAAGCATTAGCATCAGTTTATCGAAGCTCAGAGTTTGATTGGACCCAAACAATTATAGAGAGTGACCGTGCTTTACTAATTAACCCAAATCTCGATCAGCCGCACTACTATCGCGCGGCGGCCTTCTATCACCTCGGGTTGCTCGACGCCGTGGAAACTGAATTGAGTGCGGGGTTGCGCATTAACCCAGTGAACAAACTTGATGCTTTGCGCGTGCGTGGCACAACGGCACTTTTAAGCGGCCGGTATTCTGAAGCTGTCGCTTTTCTGGAGGAAGCGCGTGCTGCCGGTTCTGCAGCAGTCTTCGATTGGTATTTGGCCCAAGCGTACTATTACGGGGGAGCACCGGAGCGTGCTGAAGAGCTTCTGACTGAACTGCACGGCAGCGCGCAGGCTGAACAACGAGCGAAAGCGACGCTTGCAAGTTTTCTCGCCGCGCGTAATGAGAAACAACGCGCTCTAAAACTGCTCGATGAGGTTCTCGCAGGTTCTTATCAGGACCATCACGTTTATTACAGCCTTGGAGCGGCGTATGCCCAGCTTGGGGATCACGTAAAGGCGCGGCTGTGGTTAGCTCGGGCGATTGCGACGGGGTTCCCTTGCTATCCATGGTTTCAGCGCGACCAACTGCTTCAGCCCATGCAGAATGATAGTGAATACAAAAGTATTATGTCG
>DATJKB010000637.1:0-4404 GCA_035491875.1 Pyrinomonadaceae bacterium
GTTGCGGCAATCGCCGATCAAATGGCGAAGGTCTTTCATCTTGCCCGCCACGATCGCGGGTCTTTGCGTGCCGCTGCGTTGCTGCACGATCTTGGCGAAGTTGCCATGGAGAGAGATTACATCCAGCGCGCAGGCCCACTAACGGTTGAAGATCGAATAGACCTGTGGCGCCATCCGGTGATTGGTGAACGAGAGGCTTCGAGGGTTGGGGCAGATCGAGCGGCGCAACTACTCGTGCGTTGGCATCACGAATGGTGGAACGGCTGCGGTTATCCCGATGCGATGCGCGGTGACGACATTCCTTTGGCCGCGCGGATTTTGCGCCTGGCGGATTCCTACGCAGCGTTGACTGACGCAAGACCATTTCGTCCCGCCCTTACAGCTGAAAACGCCACGAGCGAGATCGTAAGACGCGCGGCAGTGGAGTTTGATCCCACCGTTGTGAACGCGTTTCTCTCGCTTGCGCCAATAAAAGACCTCGAATCTTTTGCTAAGACTGATGAAAACACAACTGTCGAGAGTCCAAAGCCTGGAGGCTGGGACATGTTTTCGACTTTTATGCGATAGGAATCCATGCAATTCACAAACGGCTGGCTAGCTTTTGAATTAGGAGTCTTGCGGCGATTGAAATTCTCGTCCGTCGCATTGCCGTTCACCGGCGAGCCGGAGATAGCCCTTCATCTGAAGCGGTGGAAAGTCAGAGTGTTAGCGAATGATCCGATGATGTGGTCACACATCAAAGCCACCGCACTCGTCGAAAATCATTCAGACTCGCTCACCGCAGAGGATCTCGACCTGCTGCTAGACGACGCTTACATCCCTCGAGACAAACTCGACAACTCTTCGCTTCTGAAATGGTTCAATGAAACCGATGCCTGGTGGTTTGATAATGTTCGATTCAACGCCGAGCGATTAGACCCTTACAAACGAGCAATCGCTCTCACCGCCGGAATGATGGTCGGAGACTATGTGCTTTCGTTCAACGAAAAGACTCGACACCTACGCGAGCCGTTATCGTTGTCAAACATCTTTCGATTAATGATTGAAACCCTGCCAGCCCATTACGACAATTCGCTGCGCAACCGAAGCACTAACCAGGACGTTCGCTCGTTCGTCGCCGAGCGTCATCACACGGATCTGCTCTTTCTCAGACTGCCGGGGCCAATAACGAAAACGAGTTTTAGCGATCAGCTTGTCACCTGGCGCGAAGAGTGGATTCGCGGGAGCGACGACTTCTGGACCGACCTGGAACGACAACGATTGTCACGACTTGGTTCGCGCGTCCAGAGCAAGCAGCAATATCTCGGATTTGTAGAAGACCTGTTGCGGACAGGCTCGCATATTCCCGTGTGGGCAATCGCTCACACTGAAAACGGATTTATTACAAATGATGAGTTGGTTGAGAAGGTGAGTCTGGTCCGTAAAACCAATGCGATCTATTCGAAAGACTTCTCAGACCTGCTCGGTGTGCGCGCCTCGCTGCTCATTGCGACTGCTTAGATTGTTCCATACTACACGTCAACCCCACCGCTTGGTTTCGTCTTTGCTCGCGCCTTTGAGATGAACTTATAACCAACGCCACGGACTGTGGTGAGATGTTTTGGCTGCGACGGCTCGTCCTCGATGTATTTGCGCAAACGGACAATGAAATTGTCGATAGCTCGCGTGTCAGTGTCTTCGCGCAGCCCCCACACATCTTCGAGAATTGAACGGCGTGACACGATCCGTCCGTCATGCTTAATCAAGTAGCGCAAAAGCTCGGCTTCCATTACGGTCAAACGCACAGTGTGATTCCCGGAACGGAGTTCAAGTGCGTCGAAATCGATAGTCTTACCGTCGAATTCGAACAGCTTGGGTTGTTTTTCTGGAGGGGTTGCCGGGTGCTCGTTTGCGGTTGCGACGGTACGCGTGTTCCTCAACCACTCGCGGCGACGCAGCAACGCGTTCAGTCGGGCAATCAAAACTGAAAGCTCGAATGGCTTGGGAAGATAATCATCAGCGCCCGCCTCGAAGCCACGCAACACGTCCTGCGCCTCACCGCGCGCCGTCAACATCAAGATCGGCACAAACTGTTCCGCCTTGCGCAAACTCGAAGCAAGTGCGAAACCGTTCTTTCCCGGCAACATCACATCGAGCACGACCACGTCGTACGGCTTACGTTTCTTCAACAACAGGTCTTCAGCCGACTCCGCGTCGATTGCGATGTCAACCGAAAACCCTTCCGCCTCCAGATTGAACCGAAGTCCGTCTGCGAGGTGTTTCTCATCTTCGACAATCAATACTGCGTTCATCGCAATCAGACGCGGGGCAACTGAATTGTAAACGTGCTTCCCTTACCCAATCCCGGGCTCTCAGCGAAGACGCGGCCCCCATGTTTTTCTACTATCGACCGCACAATGAAAAGGCCTAAACCAGTTCCCTTCACGCGCGCCATGAACATTCCAGGTACACGATAAAATCGCTTGAAGATCCGTTTGAGCTGCGCGTTGGGTATTCCGATTCCCTGATCGGCCACTCTAACAGCAACGCGCTTCGCGTCAATTGCTGCGAGTTCAACTGAAACGTTGACGTGTTCGTCAGAATACTTCACTGCGTTATCCAGTAGATTGGAGAAAACAGCTCGAAGCTCGTCGATGTCTCCAGAAACTTTAGCGCCACGGGCTGAAGGTGCTTCCACAAAACTCAAACTTGTCTCATCAAGCCCGTAAGTGATGCGTGCAAGCTCGAGACACTCGCGGACGGTTCCGCTCAGATCGATAATGGTGTTGGCGATTCGTCGTTGTCGATGTCGCGCTCTGCCGGCACGCAGAACCTGTTCGACAGTTTTCAGTAAGCGATCACTGTCGGCGAGCATGTTGTCGTAAAACTGCCGGCGCTGGTCCTCGTCGACGTTTCGAGTCTTCAACGTTTCCAGGTACAAGCGAATTGAAGCAATTGGGGTCTTCAATTCATGCGTAACGGCATTAATGAATGCATCGTGCTGTTCGTTCCGGCGGATTTCACGAATGAGGAATGTCGTATTGATCACGAGTCCAAAGATAATCACAACAAAGAAGATGATTCCGAAAACCAAAAGAGCCACTTCGCGCCAGTTGAGTATGATCCAACCGACATTCAGTGCTATCGCCAATGCGACAAGGCATGCTCCCAGCGTGACGAAAAACGCGATCGATTTTCTACGGCTTCTTACACGCATGCCCTTTATTGTAAGGATCTCGCCGCGGAAGCACCACATAGACCATGCGCCCCAACGCTCAAGTGGGGCCGCAGGTCAATGTCCCACTTTGGAGCTAAGCGGCTTTCTTGAGTCGCGGACGGCTCTGGTTGGATTCACCCATTGTATTTACCAGGTGCACTTCCTTTACCAAACCTAAAGACTGCAACGCGCGAATACCTAACCAATTCATGTCGAGCTCATACCATGCTAATCCGTGGCGAGCGGCACGCGAAAAGGCGTGATGGTTGTTGTGCCAGCCCTCACCAAACGTTAATAGCGCAACCCACCAGTTGTTAGTCGAGTCGTCGCTCGTTTCAAAACGCCTGGTTCCCCACAGGTGTGTTGCTGAATTGACCAACCACGTCGAATGATGCGCAAACGTGACCCGCAAAAACACTCCCCAGAGAACAGCGGACATACCACCCCATGCGAGGAGCACGACACCAGAGATAATTAGCGGCACAAAGTAGAGTCTGTTGAGCCAGACGTGGATTGGATCATTGGTGAGATCCGGCGCATAGCGTTTCATCACCTTTTCCGGATGTTGTTGTGCTGTGCCACGCAGGATCCAGCCGATGTGAGACCACCACACTCCATGTCGCGGACTGTGAGGATCGCCATCGCGCTCTGTAAATGCATGATGGATTCGATGGGTGACGACCCAGTTGATCGCGCCACCTTGAAGTGCGAGCATCCCGCACACCGTTAGAAAGTATTCAAGCCATTTCGGTGTCTTGAATCCCCTATGAGTTAATAAGCGATGATAGCCAATACCTATTCCTAAGCTGCCAGCTATCCAAGTCAACACGATCGCTGCGATCAGGCCTTTCCAGGTAAAAAAGAAGAGGGCCAGTATCGCGCCGACATGGAACGCCGAAAGAAAGACCGCCGAACTCCAATTCACATCACTATGAAGATACCGTTTGATTTTTGTTTGCATTCATTTCCCCCGCAGAAAAATCCCACACGGGCATCGTAACAAACGGGAAATTTGTTCACTGTAATAGTTATGTATTGGGTGTAATAGTTATGTAAGTTCCTTTGGAGTCGAAGCCTATCGGCAGGGGGAAATGCTTCTTTCAGTCTGCCGCGACTGTTTGGGTAACTCGCGTACCCGCGGTGAATCTCTTTGGCAAACGGACTACGCGAGCCGCAAACAACCACAACCATACAAGTCCCGATAAACC
>DATJKB010000638.1:0-4597 GCA_035491875.1 Pyrinomonadaceae bacterium
GTCGCCAGATTGAAGAACGGTTCCGGTCGAACTCTCTTGAATGCCAGCTTGAGAGTGATGTTCAGAAGCGAAGCCCCGATCATCGTTAAGGAAAGCAAAACCGCCTCGCGCTTCCATTTTCTGAATATGAAGCAGAGCACGATGACTGTCGTAGCACAGAAAAGGAACATCGTCCCTCCGAAGAACGATATTCCACGCATGATGGTTGTGAGCGTGGGAGAAGCGAGTTGATGCACAGCCGCCCGCGTCGCTTCATCAAACGCGCGTGTATCGCCTTCGAGGACTTCATCAGTGAGCCATCCGAAAAACACGAGCACACTGACGGCGACGATGAGGCCCAGCAGTAGCGAGAGGCTTAGTTTTTCCAGCAGGCGTTTGGGTTCGAGCATCGGCGAGACAATAGCAGAAAGCAGTAGGCAGAAAGCATGCCTCCTGCCCACTGCGCCTGCCTACTACCTACTGCCTTCGGCTTTGTCGTTGACCAGGTATTCCAGTTGGTGCCGTTTTAGGAAGTCGTTAAAGCGTGGGTCTTGTCGTAATGGATCCAATTGCAAATCGTATTTAAGATTCGCCTGCATCACGCGATTCGTGTTGATCTTTTCCAGCCACTCGAACGCTTTGTCTTTTTCACCAAGAGCTCCATAGATACATGCGTACGAATATGGCGCTCCTTTTTCACCTACCAGTTTCTGCAATGCAGCCATCGCCCTCAGTGCTTCTTCCCGACGACCGGCTACCGCATACGCGTAGGCCTTCTCCATTATGAGATATTCGTCATCGGTCTTCGAAAGCTTGGCCAGTTCCTGAATCCCTTCCTGAAACATCCCCTTTGCGAGATATGCTTCGGCGAGATTGATCCGTGCCGCCACCAGAGTCGGCTCAAGTTCCAGCGCTCGCTGCGAATACTTGATCGATTCGTCCGTTTGCCGAGCCGTCAGCAGAATGCCACCCAACGCCGCGTTCGGAACAGGTGACGCAGGATCCAACTGCTGAGCGCGCCGCATGTGTAAAACGCCTTCGTCAAGGCGCAGACCAAACATTAAGAAGTATGCATACCTTAAGTGCGCAACTGAGTAAGTTGGATTCAACTCAATCGCTCGCCGAAACTCCGCAGCAGCTTCTTCCGGTTGCCGCCGATTCATGTGGATGCAGGCTTTTACCGTGTGCGCTTCGGCGATGTTGTCATCGATCTGGAGAGCGCGATTGGCTGACGACTCAGCACGAGCAAGCGCCTCATCAAGCGGCCTGGCCTTGTATTCATCAGTACCGCTGAGGAAGTAGCAGTCCGCAAGGATTGCGTGAGCCTGCGCGAAGTTGGGGTCCTTGGAGACTGCTTCTTCCAGATAGTTAATCCCTTTGGCCAGGTTGTCTTTGGTTCGTCTGTTCCAGAAATTCACCCCCATCAAGTACGCCTGGTACGCCTCGGCATTTGCTGTCGACTTCACCCACAGCGTCTGCTTAGTTGAAGCAGAGATCTCGGGTATCAATGATGTCGCCAGCTGTTCGGAGATGGAGTCTTGCAACGCGAAGATGTTGCTTTGAATTTCGTCGTATTTCGCAGACCAGACAGTCTTCCCATCAGTGAGACGAGTTAACTGTGCAGTAACACGCACCGTATCGCCCTGACGCTGGACCGTTCCGTCGAGCACAAGATCAACGCCAAGTTGTTTGCCTATTGCGATTGCGTCCTTATCCGGGTCAGTAAATCTGTAAATTGATCCAGTCGGCAACACAGTCAATTCTTCCAGCCGGCTCAATCGGATGATCAGCGCATCGGCCATTCCCAATCCCAACAGGTCGCCTTCACCATTCGCTCCGACAGCCTTGAATGGGAGCACTGCGATTGATTTGCCCGCTAGTCCGGGAGTTGCTGTTCTCTGCTTCAACCGGTAGCCAAAAGCTATCACAGCGACGAGCACACAGACGGCGATGGCGGCCAGGTACAAATTCGTGCGGCTTCGCTCACGGGGCTCACGAGGCTCACGAGACAGAGGAGGCGCCAGCGACTGATCACCATTTGGTCTATCACTCGTTAATGAGACTTCTGTTAGAGCGTGCTCAGGTGGTTCATTTATTTGGTTGACGTCACCAATAAATCGATAGCCACGCTTCGGAATTGTTTCAATGTACTGTCGATCAGTTTCGCTGTTAATAAGAGCACGCCGCAGAAGCGAAATGTTCTGCGTCAGGCTGCTCTCTTCGACGAACGTCTCGGGCCAGAGTTGATCCATTAGTTCCCGCTTTTCGACGACGTGTCCGTGGTTCTCTACGAGAATTAGGAGAGTGTCGAAAACTTTTGGACTGAGAGGAACTAATTCGTCGCCGTGTTGGAGCAGTCGCTCAGTAACATTGATGCGAAACGGCCCAAACTCATAAAAGCTTAATGGTCGGTGATTCATTTCTTCACCACTAACTAGGGGACTGTTGACACGTAACAAGTGAGGTTGCGATGTACGGTTTGATGGTCGCCAATGAAATACGGTTTCCCATGTTTGGAAGTTCAAAGTTCGTATCTCCGAAGTGATTTAGAAAACCCTCACAAATCTATCAGGAATTTATCCGACAAAATCTAGGACAGATCCGTTAGAGCGTAGCTACATTTCTCTCGTCATGAACCACACGGGAGAATTTAAGAGTCAATCGATTAATTCGCTGAGACGGTACAAAGTGCCCCGCACCCGGCAACGGTCGAGTGAGACTCCTTTGAGCGGCCGGATCAGACTGCTCAGGGTCATCGCGGCCTCGCTGAGTCAGGCAGTAGATGAATTGGAAGACTTTCGGACGACACCGCTGACAGAACAGTTCGATTTCTACGATGAGGTCCGTCGCTTTGAAATCTCGTTAATTCGAAAGGCACTCAGAACCACTAGCGGCTGTCAGCTAAAGGCAGCGAGGCTGCTGAGACTAAAACCCACGACCTTAAATTCCAAAATCAAAACCTATCGGATTTACACGTCGGAAAGGTAACAACGAATTATGAACGGCCTGGAACACAACTCATTTTCACCGGTTGCTCCGATCGCTGCCACAAACCTTGCATCGGCGCCGGTTCATTTCAACTATCCCACGATCGCGGACGCGCGCATCGCATCCTTGAAGGTATTAGTCTTTACGCTGCTGACGGAAATAGAGTCGCTCGAGAACCGCTTGGAAAGTTCCGATGCGTCAGGTCTGAATCTTCAGGAGGAAGTACACCGATTCGAAGCAGCACTCATTCGGGTCGCTCTTAGCAAGACAGGAGGTCGGCAAAGACGCGCGGCTCGTTTGCTGGGAACGAAAGTTACGACGCTCAATACCAAGATCAAGCGATATGGGATCCTTGCGCCGGCTTCCTAAGATGCAAGAAGCTCAAGCAACTCGAAGCTCGCAGTCAGGAAGGGGGCAAAGCGGTTCTGGATTCAACTTGCTGAGGCGACAATGAGCGCGCCCCCGCTTCTTTTGTTCCCATGATATTGACCATCGAGTGGATTGGGCGGGGGCGCGCTCGTCGACCGTTTGGCGAGTTGAAACTAGAACCGCTTGCCCCCTTCCTGACTGCACCCATGTACGGACCGCTTGCCCCCTTCCTGACAGCACGCTTCGAGTGAGTTGAGTTCACGGGCAATTGTATGTCTTCTCACTGTTTCCCCAGTTTCGCGCTCACCCTCTTGAGCTTGTTGCTCATCGAGATCACTGCTTCAAGATCACTCTTCGCCTGATTCGCCAAACGTAAGTCCATGACGTTTGTCTTTTGAAAAATCGGGTTCGTCACAAAACTCATCACCGACCGATCCAACGAAAGTAACTCTGCTTTGAAGATCTCTTTAGTCGAGATCTCTTCGGAAGGTTGTACTGCTTCTTTCGTTTCTGACTTTGGTAGCCCCAGGTTTGATCTCAATCGTGTTGCTTTCTTCGCGATCTCACCAGTCATTCGAGAAATGTATTTGTAGTCGAGCGTGGGTTGGTCCCAAGTAGTTGCCATCATCTTGTTATTCAGTGATTGCAGCTCTCTAAAGTCGTCGGTAATCTGTTTTTGGATTGCCTCTCTGACCTCGTTGCGACTATTCCCTTTTATTTTCTGTAGATCGACCGCCCGATTGGTATCGATGCGTGAAAGCTCCTGTACTACGTCACGCACTGGTCGCTCACCCGGTCGTTGAGCTTTGGCGCTGACACCAGACAGGAGCAGCATGACTAAGAATGAGTAGAGAGTCAGTTTCAAGTCTCTGCGCAACCTCAGGACCCCAGCGACTCTGCGGTTGTTCTGAAGGCCCGATAAGAATCAACCCGACGAGCCGGCGAGAGTGCCGAGAATGCGCAGAGAGTCAAAACCGACCCCATGAAGCATTGATGATTGAAGATTGTAGATTGATGATTGGTATTGTTCATTCCCAGTGTTTGAGCTAGCGGCAATCATCAATCTAAAATCTTCAATCATCAATGTATTGACGGGAAGTTAACAACTCATTTGAGCGTCAACTTCCCGTCACTCAGCGCGGGTTAGAAATCGAACCTCAGGGCCAATTGAATCGTTCGCGGATTACTCGAGAAGACCTTATCCGCTCGATTGAATGTGGCGGCGCCTGGGTTGCCGGCGCTGATCGTAGCAGCCGTGATC
>DATJKB010000639.1:0-7897 GCA_035491875.1 Pyrinomonadaceae bacterium
GACAATATTGACCTCAACGCCTTCCAGATTCAGACACCACCTCCCCCGCCGCCGAAGCCTAGCCGCAAGCTGACTACTTCCCGAAACTATATCTACACACCTGCGCCGGACGCGTTAGTGCACCTGACGAGCTGGAGCGCCAATCCGTCCCTGGGCGGTTTTACAACGGGTAATGAAGCCGTCGACAGCTTCATCGTCGAGTCTGGTAAGCGAAATTCCGTCGACCCATTGTTGCTCTACTCCATCATGCATCAGGAATCGAGTTTTAAGCAGCGAGCGATGTCATACAAAGGTGCGCGCGGGTTAATGCAATTGATGCCTCCGACGGCAGCTCGTTTTGGCGTCAGGAATATTTGGGATCCGCAGCAAAACATTGAAGGCGGCGCTCGCTACATGCGCTTCCTGCTCGATCTGTTTGCAGGCGACGTGCGGCTTGCACTTGCAGGCTACAACGCGGGTGAGGGTGCGGTATTGAAGTATGGCTATCAAATTCCGCCCTACAGTGAAACACAGGAATACGTCCGAAGAATTGGACGGCGCTACGCCTTGATTCGAGACCCACAGGCTTTGGCAAACGCGAGTAGCTTGTCGTCGAAACAAATAACTGCCGCCCGCGAGAAACAGCCCACGCCGCTGAATGTTTACGAGCCAAGCATCTTTGCGGCCCGCTTACCGGACGGTCGACTCCAGCTGGTCAGTCAATAGAGCTCTTGGAGTGCGCTGACCTGTCAGCGCTTTGTGTAGGTCGCGGCTTGTCGCGGCCTTTTTGTATTGCTCCGACCGCTCGTAAGAACAACCACGAAAGCGGCGCCAAGTCGCCGCACCCGAAAGGCGGAAACTCCAGGAGTCTCCGCCTCGTTTTGTATTTCGCGGGCTTTGATTAGGATGCGGTATGATGTTGGACCGTTCAGGACAGACTTACGCGTCAAGCCCTGGAGCTGAAACAAGATGACATGTACCAAGTGTGGTGCCTACGTCGTGCCTGGCGTGCGCTTCTGTTCGAACTGCGGGACCGCAGTCGATTCGGAAACAACTCAAGTCGCGCGCCGCGACCCTACGAACATTCAGGCACCGCTGAGCACAGATGTTGAGCGAACAGTGTTCAGGGTGAAACCGACACTGATCTTTATCAAGGTCGGTTACGCGCTTGCTGTCCTCGGCGCGATGGCGGTCGTTGCTTTGCTCGCATGGCTCGGAGTACCGGCGTACATTTCAATTCCGCTCGCGCTCGCTTTGTTGCTGATACCGGCGTATTACCATGTTCGCCGGAGCATGATTCGTTACACCGTGACGGACGCGAAACTCGAGATCGACACCGGTTTGATAGCGCGCACAACCAGAAACATTCCGTTGAGCAAGATCCAGGACGTAACCGTTCAGGCCAGCATCCCGCAGCGAATGATGGGGTTCGGCGATATCATCGTCGACAATGCCAGCGAGATTGGCGGTTCCACCATCCTTCACAACATCAACAAACCTCGTCACTACGCAGACCTTCTTTTGCGCGAACTCAGACGCTGGCAGTAAACTTTCGTACAGCGCGGTGATTTTCTGGAACATCGAAGACCTGCAGGGTTCTAAAAAGAGCCGTGCATTTTGGCGAAACTGATGAGAACAAAGCTTTATCGACGATTAAGAGCAATCCTGCCCTTGCTTGCACTGCTGGCATTTGCGTCTTCAATTAGCGCCTCGAGCCCCGACTGGGATCAAATAGCGAAGGCTTTCCCCGAAAGCCTCGGCACTTATCGACGCGTCACCGCACCTCGGCTGGACGATCAGAATCCAGACAGTGTTGGATTCAGCGCTACGGCTGACTATTCCGCCCCAGGTGCCGGGCGAATAACGGTCAATGTCAGGTGGGCAGAATTAGACGGGCGAGCATATGAAATGCTTTCCGCTGCGGCGAGGAGCCTGCGAGACAAGACGCCGGTCGCCATTGGTTCCAACATAGGAACGGCGGGTTTTGCTTCGCCAGACATCGTGGCCTTTTTCAAGGGTGCGAACTTCGTCCAACTTTCTAAAGCGAACGCGCGAACAAACTCAAACGATCTGCAGTCCCTGGCTACGCAGTTGGCTGAAAAACTCGATCGTGGAGAAGGCGAAACACCGGTACTGCTGAAGCACCTTCCAAACTGGGAACAAGCACATCAGACCGCTGTTTATCTCAATCGCTTCAGCTCACTCGAGTCGATTGCAAAAGACGGTGTCTTGAGCGCTGTAAAGTCTGAGGGTGACGCCGATGCCGTTCTCGCGTCGTACGACCCAATGCGGTTGCTGATAATCGAATTCAATACTCCACAACGTTCCGTTGAAAACGATCAGCGAATAGTGGCCCGCATCCAGGAGTTATGGAAGTTGGGTCAGCCTGCGCCGTCGGCTTACAAGCGCGTAGGTAACTATTCAGTCTTCGTTTTCGACGCGCCGAATGATCAAGCAGCCAAACAGCTCATCGACCAGGTTCACTACGAGCAGGTAGTTTCGTGGCTGGGTGAGAATCCAAATATTCTGAAAGAGGCGCAGAAACACTACGTTCAAACAACGTTAGGTGTCCTGGTTGCCGTCCTCAAAGCTTCTGGTTTCGCACTCATCGCCTGTTTTGGCACCGGAGCACTGATTGGTGCGCTTTTATTTACACGACGACGCGCCCAGCAACGCGCCGTGGAAGCGTTTTCAGATGCCGGTGGCATGCTGCGTTTGAATCTCGATGAGATGACGCCACAAACAAATCCTACACGACTACTTGGTCCGAACAGTTCCACCTAGCTTAGCCCCACAAAAAAAGCGGTAGTCATTGCTGACTACCGCCAATTAAACCGGCTCAACATAAAAATGCGGGCTGCTGATTTTCTTGGGAGGCTCCCCCAAGCCCCGTCAAGACGTCAACCAGCAGCACCGCTATTATTGCTCTTCGACTGCGTCACAAGCGCAACTCCGTTCCCCCAAAAAGAGCCGGCGCCTGCTTTTTATTACTGTGAGAGGATGCCTCCCCCAAAGCCTCCACTCACCGCAGTTTTCTGAGCCTGACCCGATTTACCCTTATCTACCCTTCTTGTTCGCTTCCTCTCTTGGCAATGACCATGCCATTAGTGTCGCGCGGAGGTGTCGCGCGCGGATATCTTAAGTTTTCTTAGAAAATTGAAAGCGCGTAAGTTGTTGCGCATGCTAGCGGTAGGAACCAATGGCGCGGAAAGTCGTACATGTTCGATACAGATTAGACAATACGGTTGCCCGATTATCGTTCGCTCAGATAGTGAACTCGTGAATCGTGAGTAGTGATTAGTGAATCGAAGTCGCGAGTCGATCGATTCACGATTCACGACTCAGGGCGCTCAGCAAGCGGTCGATGTCTTCGTGATTGTTATAGAAATGCGGTGCGATCCGTAGCCGATCGCCACGGGGCGCCGTGATGATGTTTTGTTCTGCTAAGCGGTGATACAACTCCATTGAGCTCAAGCCGTGTCGGTGTTTGATACAAACGATCTGCGACTTGTCTTCTGGGGTACGAGAACTCACCAGGTCGTAAGCCAGGCCCTCGAGTCGTTCGCATAGATAGTCAGTCACTTCTTCCAGATAATTACTGATGCGTTTGGTTCCTACCGAGGCTAGCAGTTCGAGACTCGCCTTAAGCCCGTGAATCAACGCATTGGGCCCGGTCCCGGTTTCCCAGGCCAGGGTGCAGCGATTCCATTGTTGATCGAAGTTGTCATAGTCTTCCGGACTCTGAACGCTCACCCACCCCACCAGGGTTGGCTCAATTCGTTCTCGCGCGCGATCCGAGAGGTAGAGATAGCCAACACCTTCAGGTGTTAGCAGCCATTTGTGTCCAGCACCCGCTGCAACATCGATCCCTTCCTGCTCGACGTTGGTCGGCACAACACCCAACCCCTGAATCACGTCGACTACCAACAAAGCGTCCTTCTGTCTCGTCGCTTCAGCAAGTCGTGCCATGTTTGCGCGAAAGCCTGTTGCGAACTGAACCTGACTAATTGCGACCAAACGAGTGCGCTTATCAATGAGGTTGCACAGCTCCTCCTGATCGACGCGCCCGTTCCGTTCCCCGCACATCCTGATTTCAACGCCGTGCGTATCCCGCAGCCGCAGCCACGGATAGATGTTTGACGGAAACTCATGACGAAAAGTGACGACGTTGTCGCCGGCGTTCCACCGCAAACCGTTCGCAACTGTCGACAACGAATCGGAAGTGTTGCGCATGAATGCGACCTGTTCAGGACGCGCACCCAGCAGCGACGCGAGTAGTCGTCGTGCTTCCTCTTTCACCGAAAGCCATTGTCGGAAATGCATCGAGCCGTTCTCGAAGACATCGTGCAATTGCGCTTCGGTGGCCTTAATCGTCGGCGTTGGTAGAGGTGAGACTGCAGCGTGGTTGAGGTAAACAAGGCGCTCGGTTATCGGAAAGAGCGCGCGTAGCTCGGGTGTCATCTTTGGTCTAGACTCACGGTTTAAAGGGACGGCCGTAGAACTCTTTGTAGAGCCAACCCAGAACTCTCGCTTCGGCAGTACACAGAGTTTCAATCCAACAGTTTAAAAGAAACTCATTACGCCCGCGTTCGAATGGAATCTTAGAAGCCTGCTTCACAATTGAATCACCACTCCGCAATTCGAGTTTGTACTTCTCCGCGGTAGCTTCAGTGGCTTTCGATGCAGTGTCGAGAGCACTGAGGAGCTGTTGAATCCACGAATGAAGGTCCCGCTCCGTAGGATTGTCAGCCAAGGCTTGAATGATTCCGATAGCCAGTCGATCTTCGGCAAGGTTGAACACAAAGACTTCCTCACCTTGCGCGCTGGTGTGCTGCTGTTTCCATTGAAAGACCTCTTCGACAGAAGGATGCCGAATGACAGCAACTCTCTCGTCATATTTGACGAACCACTCGATCACGTCCGGGATTGAGTCCACATCTATTTGTCCCGAAGGGTCACGCTGCAACGGCGGTGCATTACTGGTTCGGTTGTCGGGCGAAGGCTGCATTAATCTGTGGTCGGTGTTCGCAAAGCAAAAGAGGCGCGGATCTCTCCAACGAGATCGCCGCGTCGATTGTTAACAGGAAAGAATGCGTAACGGGAGACGTGCTCCAATGATTTATCGCGAAGGACCCCGAGTTGTCGAAGCGACTCGATTACTACAGTGGGTCGCGCGCGTCGATCGTCGCCGTCTTCGATCTTCAATGCCAATCCCACACCTTGAGGCCATTCTTCACACGGCAAAACGCCGGCGGTGTAAACACCCTCGGCCCCGACCTTTGAAACTATTGCACCCGGCGCTGCCCGCATGATTTCAGTGTCGAGACGCTCAGTAGTCCCACCAATCAACTCGGGATATGTCGTCATCGCCTTGACGATTCTTTCGCACGCATCACGCACCGGCTTCTCAAAATCAGCTGGAGGGGAAACTAAGCGCACGTAAGCCAGGGCCATCGCCCTTACTGTGATGCCAAAGACAGGAACTGTACAGCCATCGACTCCAACGGAAAGATCTTCGATTGGTATGCCAGAAAACTGAGCAACAACTCGCGCTATTGCGAGTTGAATTGGGTGTTCGGGACTGCTGTAGTTTTCAAGCGGCGCGCCGAGATGTTTTGCGAAGGCGAGCATCGCCGCATGTTTGCCGGAACAATTATTATGAAGGACGGTTGGTTCCTCACCTTTTTCACGGAGTGCTTGCGCAGCCTCAGGGCTGTAGGGTTCATGAACGCCGCACATCAATGCGCTCGCATCAATGCCGGCCTTCCTCAACATCTCAGCGGCAATCTTTGTGTGAATTGGTTCCCCGCTATGTGAGCCGCAAGCGAGCGCAACTTCCCTGTCAGTAAAACCAAAACGATCCGCGGTACCGGAAGCAAGAATTGGAATCGCCTGGAACGGTTTCGCCGAGGAACGAAGAAACGTAACTGTGTCAGGGAATCCTGCGTAAGCTGCGAGCAGTCCATCTCCGGAAACCGCTGCGACGTGTCCACGATGACGCGATTCAGTGATTGCGCCCCGTCTGACTTCAACTAAAGGTTCTGCGATTGGTATCTGGTTTCGATCGTTTGCAGGTTGAAACGAAGACATAGTTGTAGGTCGTTTGTCGCGTGTTCAGGTTTGCTTTTGCGAAGGATGAATCTTACCACGTTAAGTGGAAACAAAAAGGGCGGCACGAGGTGCCGCCCTTTGCAAACATCATTTGAAGTTGTGTCTACTTTGTTTTCGCGGAAACCGCGTGTGCTGCCCTGCGTTTGCCGCCGTAGCTAAGAATCGTCAGTTTCACTGGGCGGCGACCAAATCTCATTGCCTCTCGGCTGGTCGGCGTCCAGATATCAATGCGACGGCCCTTAACTAAAGTGCCTGTATCCGCAACAAGGTATTCACCGCTATAAGTCCCGGCATCGAGCCGCACTCGAGAGCCTAGGGGTAAGAAACGCGGGTCAGCAGCGATTAACCCCTTGCTAACATAAAGACCGCTCGCGGTCCTTCCGCGCAGGCTGTAGGCGGTTGCAACGAAGGATATGGGCCCGGCAACTGGAGTCTCGGTAACCGCCCCGGAGGACAAAGTTCCCATTGCTCCCTTGGGTTCAACGGTGGTTGTAGTATCGGCAGACGCAGCCGCTGTTAAGACCGCTTGTTTTTGATTTTGTGATTGATCGCCGTTGGTTACTGTTTCGGCTGAAAGGGTGCGTGCTGAAAGTATCAGTGCGCCTGCCACAAGCGCGGTGCAAATCAGCGCACCTCCGCTAAATATGGAAGTAATTTTCAAATCGGGTCTCCTGTCCGAGGTTCTAGGGTTATCTTTCAGGTCCTGCGCGAGTCCGTTCTTTCCTATGACTCGTCCCCCGGCTCGAGGAGTCAGTTCGTCAGCCGAGGTTGGGGGCTTGCATCCTTGATGCGGTGCACTGAAAGATCTAAGTTCGCAAGATTAGGAAAAGGCGAATCACTTGCGAGTTCCACGAGGCTAGCACACGGTTTTTAAGGGTGTCCACCGCTAAGAAACCGGGATTTTTGTGAGAATTATTCCAAACGCGGAACTAAATAGTGAAATATCGTGACTTAGGAAAAACCCAGACAGTCACATCGACCGATGTGATTTTGACTGAACCAGAAGCGAACTATTTGGCTATAAAGCGAGGAAATTCTCGACAATTTGACGACCTTCAGGGTGATCGTCGTCAAACAGTTCTGGGTGGAATTGGACGCCGTAAACGCGTCGCCCTTTCTGCTGCATAGCCTGAATCCGACAGGTTTCATTGGTAGCGGTTTGCTTGAATCCGTCCGGTAACTGTTTCACCTCATCGCAGTGAGAATGCCAGACAGTGACCTTCCCCGGCAGTCCTTTGAACACTCCTTCAGTTGTGTGCTGGATTGGCAGGAACCCGCGCTCGCGTTTTGCGCCGTCGTATCCTTCACCAGGTTCAAGCCGCTCCATTAATCCAACTTCAGATCCGTAGGCGAGCGCTATCTGCTGATGGCCTCCACAGACGCCGAGAATGGGTTGACTAGCCCGTTGGATGACTTCGAAAACCCCGGTAAGCGATTCACGAGGGTACTTGTCCCAAGGATGGCTTTGCCCGCTCAGAATTATGTGCGAGGGTCGTAAGCTGCGGACGCGTTCGAGAGAGACTGCATGAAACGGTTCGGTGAGTATTTCGATGCCGGGAATGAGCCGACCGAGCACAGCACGCAACTCGCGCGGGCTGTCTCCTTTGTTCTCAATCGTGTTGTCGACGAGATAAACAAGCATGAGGAGATCAATGGGACCTATAAGACCTATAGGACCCAAAGGACCTAGTGAATCTTACTTCAAGCAATAAAGATTGCCGTTGAATGCGCCGATATAAATTCGTCCACCCAAAATCGCCGGAGTCGAGTTGACGTTATCACCGATCTTCAATTCACTGATCAAACT
>DATJKB010000640.1:0-7055 GCA_035491875.1 Pyrinomonadaceae bacterium
TCGTAACCACAACATTGACCGTTCCCGCAGCATGAGCCGGTGTCTCCGCTGTAATCGTGCTGCTGTTTACTAGCGAAACACTTGATGCGAAGCTGCCACCGAGTAATACAGTCGCGTTAGTCTGGAAATTACTGCCCGAGATCGTTATCGACGTTCCGCCGACGGAAGACCCGGAATTCGGGGTGACCGTGTTGACAACAGGGGCGGGCGGCGTCGGGCTCGCACAAGGGTCAATGGTTCCGACGGGTGTCCATCCATTGTTCCAGCGCCACCACTGGGAATCCGTGCCGAGCACATAAATGATGTGGTTGCAGTACAGAATCACAGAGCCGGAGCCGGCCGCTGAGACACCATTGCGCAAGATCGCTCCGTTAGTAGAACGAGTCCAAACGTCACCGTTGCTATCGACAATCTGAGTACCGGGTGGAACGCGCGTGTTATTCGGAGACTCCGGCACAGGTGTCGGCGTAGGCGTGGGAGTAGGTCCCCCGCCGCATGGATCCACAAAACCTGCTGCTGACCAACCACTGTTCCACCGCCACCATTGGGAGTCGGTGCCGAGCACATAGACGATGTGGTTGCAATACAGAATCTGAGATCCTGCGCCACCCGCTGCGCTGCTGCCGTTGCGCAAGATCGCTCCGTTAGCAGCACGAGTCCAGACGGCGCCAGCACTATCGACAATCTGAGTGTCTGGTGGAACGCGCGTGTTACTCGGCGATTCCCCGCCGGGTGTTGGTGTTGGGGTCGGCGTAGGTGTTGGAGTCGGCGTAGGCGTCGGAGGTCCGGCGCAGGGATCAACGGCGCCTATGGGCGTCCAACCATTGTTCCATCGGTACCACTGCGAGTCAGTGCCTAGCACATAGACGATGTGATTGCAGTACAGAATTTCAGAACCGGCGCCCGATGTTCCGGCGCCGTTGCGCAAGATCGAACCATTTGCAGCACGAGTCCAGACGGCGCCAGCGCTATCGACAATCTGAGTACCTGGTGGAATGCGCGTATTATTAGGTGATTCCCCGCCCGGCGTCGGTGTTGGCGTCGGAGTTGGTGTCGGCGTCGGCGTCGGCGTTGGTGTCGGCGTCGGCGTTGGTGTCGGCGTCGGCGTTGGTGTCGGAGTTGGTGTTGGGGTAGGACTAGGCGCAGTGCCCGATGTCGTAAAGCGCCATGTTGGTCCAATGGCAGTCTGATTTGCCATTGTCTTACCGACAATCCGCCAGTAATAAGTGACTCCCGTCTGTAACCCGGAGACGGTATAGGTTTCTGAACCGTCTGTTCCGAGAGTTCCAGTGATCAAATCAGACGCAATGGGAGTCATGTTCATGTCGCTCGTACCGAGATACACGTCGTATTTGTGTGCCCAACGTCCTCCCTCCCACACCAGCGTTACCGGACCGGCAGATACAGTTGTGTCAGCACCGGGCGACAGGTTGATAGGAATGTTTGGCGCCTGCGGCACGAATGGCTCGTACTCTGTACTTGAGTTCCACTTTCGGTTGAACTGATCCACGAACCATTGAAAGAACCAGCCCTTCGTAGTGAAGTAGTTGTGCTCTTCCTGATAATTGAATGATTCCCAAGACCAATTTGAAGAGCCGAAGATCGTCAAACCACGGCCATACAATGAGACCGATTTCTGATGATTAAGTCCAAGATGCTTTCGCATACGAATCTGGACGCCGGCCGCATACATTCGATCTATGTTGTAAGGCCCGGTGAGTTCTGCTCCGAGCCTGCTTGCGTCAAAGCGATATTCACGAGGTTCAGCTAGCAACCGCACGGGTACACCACGACCAAGGGCTCTAATTAGCGCATCACAGATACCGATATCTGTCACCCGGTACATAGTGAGGTCGATTTTCTGCGTTTCGAGATCAATCTGTGCGATGGTTCGCGCGCCGTAATCCTCTGCCGAGTTAGCGTTGGGCAGTAAGTTCACGCTCGGATCGATTGGAAAGGTGGCATATTTGCGCGTCAGTGGACCAGAAATGTTTGCATAGTTTCCATAGGTAGCCGTGTTCGTCCACACGTCGTCATAGCGTGTTTTAAAACTGTTAACTACCGCCGGGTCATCACTGAAGTACCATGCACCATCGACATAGTTCTGGAATGGGACGTAAGGCGCAACGTCCGCGTCACCAAAATTAGAACCGGTGAAGACCACTTTATTCTGACTCGCGAAGATCATGACCTTCACATGAACAAACGCGTCCCCAAGTTTGTACCGCATCGGGATACCCGCGGCCTGGAACCTATCCAGTAAAGGTTGGTTTTGCGGAAACTTCAGATTTGCGCGGGGTTCGACGGTAATACGAACCGGCACACCCGCTTGATGTCTCGCGATGATGGCGTCAGCAAGCGTGGGAAGCTCGATCATGTAAAACTCAATGTCGATTCCGAGGGTCTCATTTTGTACGAGATCCAATAGCGGCGAGTAACAGTTCTCGAACGATGGGTCGCATAGTCGTTCCTGTGCCGTCGCTGGCCGCGAAGTCAGAAGGCAGAACGCGATGATTAGTAACAATATGCCCTTAGAACCCATATTCACGTTCATTGCACTCATCCATTCTCAGAACCCATGAAACCCTTAACATGTTACAGATCGATTTGGGTTCGCTTTGCCCTTTTGGTATTCGCAAATCAACCGCACAACCTGGAATTCCTTGGGGAGTGGTAGTTGTGATGCAAATGTTTATCAACATTGTCTCGCAGATATGAAAATAAGTCTGCAAACTTTGGGCTCGTAAGCTCCCGCGTGTCTGTCTCAAGCGATCCGATCAGACTCTTCGCGCTTCGAATTGTGAAGAGAAAGCTCTAATCAAGTAGCAATTCATAACATCAGTATCGTCCGCGGTCAGCGTATGGCCAACACTCAACGTCATGAGGCTTGATCCGAGCTGGCAAAGAGTTTGTCCGAAGTTGAATGTGATCTCGCGAGGTCGTCACAAAGTCGTTCTGGTTTAGCAAAGAGCTGTGGGTCTCTCTTATTTTTGTGATATAAGCCGTCGCGTTCCCCACAAAAAGGAGGCAATACAGCAATCGCATGTCATTTCTTGTGCGCGTGCTAGTCGTCATTCTTGCATTGCTCGGCATTTCGGCCTTCCTCCGAAACCGACGCAGGCAACGCCCGCACGAAGAAGCGGGAGAAGACGTTGGCCGAGGGCCGCATAACGCTGTCCTCGCTGTACCCGACGATGTCATGCTTGGAACGGACGTTCCTTCACCTGGTCCAGTCGAAAAGTGGGAGGACGCGTCCAAACGTCGCAAGCTTCCGCCGGGTGAATATCGCGCTGCGGCCAACGAGCCTGAGACCGATCCGGAGCCATTAGCCTAATGGTACGCGTCATTCAGAGCCGCGATCTTGACCCTGTTCCGTTCGGTGGTTGGGAGACTAATGTCGCGACTGCTTTCGATGACGTCTTCGTGACCGGCAACTGGTTTGGCGCCTACTCCCGCGATGGGGGCTCGTCGTGGGTGAACGTCAACCCGCAAGGCTTGCAACCAGAGATTCCAGAAATTTCTGGCAAGCGCACCTATTGTGATCAGCGCGTCCTTTACATTCCCCAGATCAACCGCTTCGCGTGGGTGATCCTCGCTATGCCCGATGACGGGCCGATTACGCTTGCGATTTCGGAACCGGCCCGGCTGCGCGACAGCAACGGCCTCTCGTGGGTGCGGTACAAAATCTGGCCGACGACTGTACGGCAGGAAGGGCAGGCGTTTGATTTCCCGGATATTTCTTTCGGTGACAGCTACCTTTACCTCACTTCAAATATAGGTCCACGAGGAATGATTGCGCGCCTTCCACTCGGCGAGTTGGCCCAGGCGACAACCGTCAACATGCAGTACTACATTGTGCCGCAGAGTTGGATCTGTCCTGTCCAATCAACTGGGGCGAAGGGCTTCTTCGGGGCGCACACAGACGTGAGCACGATGCGAGTTTGGTCCTGGGCTGAGCCGGTGTCCGCGCACATCATGTCAGCAGAGTTTAAGATCGCGACGATTCGCACCGAAGACTGGGTCGTCGATCTTCCAACCGAACAATGGTTCGTATCCGCCCAGGACGTAGACAATGAAATTATCGGAGCGGCACGCCTCCGCAACGAGCTCTGGTTTGCTTGGCATGAAGCGCGCAGAGTGGCGGGCCATCCCGAGGCGCGTGTTTACCCGTTTCCACACATCAACACAGCGATCGTGGACGCAACGTCTCTGAAACTCCTGCGGCAGGAGCGCATCTGGAGCAACAAAGCGGCGTACGGTTGGCCAGTGCTGACCGCGAACAATCGGGATGTCGCCATGTTGTGCGTCTATGGTGGGGGTGAGACAAATGGAGGCGCCGAACTGGTTGTCGGCTTCCTCACGTCACCCCGTCAGTTGCAGTTAGCTACGTCAGGAAACCTTGGCGCTTCCGGCTGGCACTACATGGGAGTCAGGCCTGCGTACTTCTCGACCACTGCCTTCGCAGCCATGGGCTATAACAGGCGCCTTGTACCAGTCCCTGAAAATATTTCCAGACCTCGTTACGTCGTTTTCGAGCGAGGTTGAGTCGGACAACAGTTCTCCCAACCAACCCTCCCGCTAAAACAAACTCCTACTCTAGTAGTTGACAAGTTGACTCCAAGTTAATTACTACGCGCATGATTCTTTCACATACGTCGGGTCTTCACTATCGACCTGATGACAAGTCTGTGCAGATTCATTCGACGCCGGGAGAAAACTGGTTCTACTCAGCAATGGGTTATGGCTACCTTCAGAGGATAGTCGAGCACATTACCGGCCAACCCCTGGAAGACTTCATGCAAACAAACTTGCTGCGACCTTTTGGTATGAGCAAGAGTAGCTACGACTGGAACGACAAATATGAAAAGACAGCCGCGAGGGGTCACGACCAGGAGCGCAAAACGCGTCGCCGGCCAAAATTTCTATGAGTCGTATCGAGGTTTTACCCCAGCCGACAAAGCGAAAATCTTTACTGTACAACCTGAAGATGCGGCACCCGGAGCCGGTTTTAGTCTAACAACAACTCCCACAGACTATGCACAGTATTTGGGAGAGATTCTTAAACCTTCGGTCAATGACGTTGCGCACCTATCACCCGCGATGTTAAAGGAAATGCTCAAACCGCACATTAAGATATCGACTCCAATCAGCTGGGGACTCGGTTGGACCATAGAACAGGGTGAGGTTGGAACTGCCTTCTACCACTACGGCAACTCAGGCACGTCGCAGCACCTCGCTGTCGGTTTAAAGGAACAACTCGCAGGAGTCGTAATCATGACGAACAGCGGCAACGGGCTGAGAATGTGCATACGAACGGCATTAAGAGCGCTTGGTGCGGCGCACATGACCTACACACTATCGTTCTCATAAAGGCGCGCGTACACGGATCGTACTTACCTAACCTTGCGCTTTGAGGAACGGACGTTTCATTAGATAGCCAATGTAATAGTAAGTCTCGTGTGCCAACAGACCAGCCTGGCTTGTCAGACCCTGATATCTGGTTGTTGGTGTCGGCGATGGATCAGCAACAAGACCAAGATCCAATGCCATCGATACTGCTCTTTTCATATGCAAAGGATCGCTCACGATCAGCACTTTGCGCAGCCCGTGCGCATCCGCGATTTGTTTCGCGTAGAGAACGTTTTCATAAGTAGTATGCGATTTCTCTTCGATCAGGATATCGCTCGCTGGAACTCCGCGCTGCAAAGCATAACGTCGAGCGGCTGACGATTCAGTCGGCTCGTTGCTGTTGCCCTGGCCGCCAGTGAAGATTAGTTTTCGGACTTTGCGATTTCGATAGAGGTCGATGCCGTGATTGATGCGCTCTTCAAAAACGGGTGAGACGCCAGTGCTCCAGACAGCAGCACCAAGCACGATAGCGGCATCGGCTGGTCCATCAGAGCGAGTATTGCTGTATGAGTAGATGCGCGAAGCGAGCAGACCTGCCGTAACAAGCACAACAAAAAATACGATTAGCAATCCCTTCGCGATTCTCTTCATAACCAGACGATCGAAGCCTAACGCGTCACTGACCTTCGTTTACATGATAGCATTGCCAGCTTCGAGCTTTTATGAGCGATAAAATGCTATTCGCAAATAACCTACTCAAATGACCAGGCGCCGAAAAATCTGGGCCGGGGCCATCGTGGTGTTAGCATTGGTGGCTTTTGTACTGTTTACTCGCGGACCAGAAACTCCCACACCCAATCCACCGGGAACATTTTCTTTCGCCGTGCTCGGTGACGCCCCTTACGACGGTTGGGAGGAAATTCAATATCGCAGTGTTCTCAAGTCTTTGAATGCTCACGATCTCACCTGGGTGATCCATGTCGGCGATATTTTCTGGCGACCCTGCACTGACGAGCATTACCAACAAACGCTTAAACAATTCAATAGCTTGCGGCACCCGGTAATTTATACGCCTGGCGACAATGAGTGGACTGATTGTTGGGAACGCCAATCAGGCGACTTCAAACCGACGGAGCGACTCGATCGCATTCGTCAGATCTTTTTCGTTAATCCCACTCGCAGCCTGGGCCAAAACTCTCTGCCGCTCGTCAGCCAGGGAGGTCGTGAGCCATATCCGGAATTCGTTGAGAATGCTCGCTGGGTTTATAAGGGAATCGTTCTTGCGACTGTAAATATCGTAGGAAGTCACAACGGAATGAAAGAGTTTCCTGGCCGCACGGATAGCGATGATGAAGCCGCGAGGCGAAGAACAGATGCTGCGGCGGACTGGTTACGTGAGACTTTCACTGAGGCCAGGGCTTTGAATGCGTCTGCGGTTGTTATCAGCTTTCATGCTAGCCCCGACTTCGACGAGTCTCCTGATGATAAAGATCGCGAGCCATTCGAACCGTTTCTCACCGCCCTTGAAGAAGAAGCCGAACGTTTCGCGCGACCGGTGTTGATTGCGCACGGTGACGATCATACTTACACAGTCGACCACCCGCTTGAACGCTCGGGTAAGAAGAGAAGGTTAGAAAATGTCACGCGGCTGGAGGTGCCTGGTTCACCCCAAGTGGGTTGGGTGCGAGTCGTCGTAACGCCAGGCG